>JAIMBJ010000008.1 GCA_023511455.1 Bacillota bacterium | reverse complement strand
TGCGCGCAGTGAGCAGGTGGGTTCTGCGTTGACGCAGATTATCGGGGCGGCGCAGCAGGTGGCTGGTGAAGTGCAGTTGGTGACGGCGGTGGCAGAGGAGATGTCCGCGAGTGTGCAGCAGGTGCTGGCGACAGTGAGCACAGTGCTGCAGAGTGCCGAGGAGAACGCGCGAGCTGCGCTGGAGATGGCATCTGGCGCGGAGCAGGTGTCGTCGGCGATTGCGTCGGTGGCGAGCATCAGCGAGGAAGCCGCGGCGAGCGCAGAAGAACTCACCGCCACGAACGAGGAAGTCGCGGCTACCGCTCAGGAGCTCTCCAAAATGGCAGCCGAACTGCAGCTTGCGCTGGCGCAATTCAACACCGGCGACTGCACCGCCCTGCAAGAGTGTATCCACGTGTTCAAGAACGCTCACACCAGCCGCGCGGAGCGTCTGAGAAGGGTGATAGACGGTAAGGTCTCACTGACGGAAGCCGGTTTAGGAGACCATACCAGCTGCCACTTCGGCAAATGGTACTACAGCTCCGGTCAGAGGGACTTCGGCTCCTACCCCGAGTTTCAGGCGATGGCAGCGCCGCACGCTCGTTTCCATCAGCTGGAGCGGGAGATTGTCTCCCTGACGAACCGCGGACAGAAGCAGCAGGCAGAGCGCTTGCTGCCCGAGGCGATGCGAGCCAAAGAGGAGATCGTGCGTGCGCTGGATACCCTGATGAACATCGTGCGCGGACAACAAAGGGACGTCATGCGCAAGGCAGCGTAAGCCGCGCAATTGCTGGAGGGCGAACCTCCGGGTGAGCCGCCCTACCCCATGCCCTACGGGCGGGGAGGAGTTCACGGCTCGGCAGGAGCCGCGCCCTCCACTACGGTTATCACGTCGCCATTGGCTCAGCTTTCCCCAGAGGAGAAGAGTTCCCACACTGCGAATCTACAGGCAACGCTACAGGAGGTCATGCAGCGATGAAACGTTGTCTGAAAAGCGGGTTGCTCTTTCTTCTCATTGTCTCCGCTGCCATTGCCGAACAGACCCCCGACTGGGCGCAGGTGCGGCGTGAGGTTACTGCCTCGGTGAAACTGCCCGAAACACAGTATTCACCCGCTCGTATGTGGGAGGCGGAGGAAGCCAGTTCGAATGTGGGGCGGATAGTCAACGATGCCGGGGCGCACGGAGGCAAAGCGCGCGAAGCCCGAACCTCTGACCGCGGCGGACAACGAGACCTTGAAGGACATATTCTCTACGGTCCCTATATCGAACTGCCACCCGGCACATACGCCGCGTTCTTCCGCGTGAAGATGCTGGATGACATCCGCGACGGCGAAACCGTGGCAGAGATAGATGCCTGTGTGGGCTACGGACAGAACATCCTGGCGGCGCGAGAGGTAGCGGACACCGACCTGTCTCCCGGCGTATACGTGCAAATCCCCCTCTTCTTCCGCTATGACGGGGGCAAGCTGGAGTGTCGCCTGCGCTGGACGGGTTACGCTTCACTGCGTGTGGACAGAGTGAGCCTCTTCCGCGTGGAGGGTGCGCAGGTGCCTCAGGGCGTTCAGCGTGTGAACCCACCACAACCTTCTGGAGAACCGGAAGACCTGCCGGTCACACGTTCGCCCTCGCTTCACGAGATTTTCGCCCGCTCATCCGCTCCTGCAGACACCCTGCTGGTGACGGATATTCGCCCGCTATCTGCCGACTGGCAGATGCTCTTGCTGAGCCTGCAGGGCATTGTGAACCGCCAGCGACCACAGATTTACTATCTCTTCAACGAGACCGACCAGTTCTGGCTGGACTGGATGCGACAGCGCGGCTGGGTGAAGCGCACGGAGCGTGTAAGCAATCCCCAGCAGCTGTTACAGCGGTTCCGTTCGGTGATTAAGGGCATGGTGATTACCGACCCTGCAGTGCCTGCAACCAAAAACGTCGCGACCATGCTGGCTGGAGTGCATAACGCCGTGGTGGCGTCGCCCCGAATCGCCAGAGAATTGTCCCTGCCCGTTATCGCCGACCTGCGCGGGCGGTGGAAAAAGAACGTGGATGCTTACCGCTGGGCGTTTGAGACACTCTGGGAGCAGATGAACCACCATCTGGTCGCGTGTTCCTATCCCGACCACCTCGCGCTGCGCGACTATCTGGTGCGGAACCGCGTGTTCATCTTCTGGATCTCAGGACCGATTGACGGAGCACGACCGTACTCCGACCCCGATGCGGAAGCGCGTCTCGCGGAACAGATACTGGCGAAGATGCCGCCCAACACCTGTGTACTCAGCTACCCGTGGGCTGGCAAAGACATCGGCATGGGTGAGGGACCGGGTGTTACCCTCTTCGCGGAGTTCGGCAAGTACCTGGTGGGCACGATTAACGTTTCCAATCTCACCGTGCATTCGGGCATCCGCGTGGCGCAGTTCCGCCAGAAGCCCGCGCCGCCCGCGCCCCCATTGAGGGACAACAAGGTGTACGTCTCCTTCATCATGTCCGACGGGGACAACCTGCCGGTGCTTACCACGCATAACTTCCCGCAGCTGTGGCGCGACCCCCTGCGAGGCAAAATCCCTATCGGCTGGACGATGAGCCCTGCGGCAGGGCTGTTGATCCCCGCGGTAGTAGATTACTACTACGAAACTTCCACGCCGCAGGACTACTGGCTCACCGCGGTGTCGGGGCTGGGCTACACCTACCCGGACCAGTACGGCATACGTTACCGCGACCGCGAGAAGGTATATACCGATTTCCTGAACCTCACCCGCCTGGCGATGGTGCCGATGGACCTGCACGCCGCGTGGATTATGGGTATCACGCAGCCAAAGCTCATCGCACAGTACGCTGAGCTGGTACGCCCGCAGGCTCTGTTCCCCGACTACGGCAGGCGCGTTACCCGCTACGAGGATGCCACCTACCTCACCTCACGGAACGTGCCGGTGTTCCACGCGGTGATGGGATGGCGCGAAAACGCTTCTCCTGAAGAACAGGTTGCCCTGTGGGAGCAACAGATACGTGCGCTCACCCCCAAACAGCGACCTGCCTTCCTGCACCTGTTCCTGTGGAACTGGGGAACCAGCCTGCCGATGCTGCGCGACCTTCTGCAACGACTGGGCGACGACTATGTGGCAGTGCGCCCGGACCACCTGGCGACGCTGTACCGGCAGGCAATGGAGCGCGAGCAAATCATCGTGCGCCCGCCGGACCGTATTGCGGTGCTGGGCGACGAGCGTATCTCCTTTACCCTGCACGTGCGCAACACCGGTAAGGAGCGTCAGGAGGTGTCCGTGCGCGTGGAGGAAGGGCTTCAGCAGGCGGCAACCTCCTTCGACACGATAGACCTCTTCCCGCCGAACGGCGTGGACGTCTTGGTAGAGGGGATACCTGTCGCGGATACGGTCAAAATCGCCTTCGAGGGCGCGTTCGGACGACGAGAGGTGCGTATCCCCGTGCTGCGAGTAAAGCCGGATATGGTGGTTGGCACGCTACCGCCCCCGCAACAGCTGGAACCGGCGGGTTTCTATGAAGCGGAGAATCTGGGGCATCTGTCAGGTGCAGAGCTTCCCGACCCGGAAGCTACCGGCGGCACGGCGTGGAGCGCGGAGCCGGGTAAGGCACAACCGGGGCATATCGTGTTCGGTCCCTACGCCGGTATGCCTGCCGGACGGTATCTGGTGCTGTTCCGCACGAAGCGCACGGGTGAGGCACAGGGAGCGTTGCTGAAGGTAGATACCTGCGTTGGCGGCGGCAACCCCGTGACTGCCGAGCGTATCGTGCAGGCGCAGGAGCTGCCGCTGGGCGAGTACCGCTACGTGGCGCTCACCACCAGCCACCCCGGCGGCGCGATAGAGACGCGCGTGGAGTGGTTCGGCGCGGCAGGCGTGGTGGTAGACCACGTGGCTATCTGGCGCATCCGTTAGGGACAAACACGCTACGGGGGCAGACGCACTGGTCTGCCCCTCCGTCTATCTCTGGTTCCTGCTCCGGAACCACAGCACCACGCGGCGGATGGCGTGCGCGGTTTCCTCCAGGTCAATCTCAGTGTATGCCTCGTTCACCGGCAACAGCACGCAGGTATCAAGAATCGCCTCTGCGAACGGGCACAGCCCTTTGCCGTATGGGCGTGCGGTGTAGGCATGGGCGCCACGCTCGAACGCCGAGTGGTTGGTGAATATCGGGTACTCATACACACACTGCGCGATGTAGTGCGCGCCGACGGGCAGCCCCTCTGCGCGTAACGCCTCGGCGAAAGTGTCGGCATCTGCGCCCAGTGAGTCGGGTACGACGCGCATCATGTAGAACCACCAAGATGGTTCGCAGCCCGCCGTCGGCTGCGGCAGGGTGATGCCGGGCAATCCGTGCAGTTTTTCGCTCAGCGCCTCACACCAGTGCCGCCGCCGCGCCACGATGCTCTCCAGCTTCTCCAGTTGCGCCACCGCGACAGCCCCCTGCAGCTCGGTCATGCGGCAGTTATTGGCAAGGAATGTGGGGTTGCGCTGGGTGACTCCCGGCTCGCGGTTGTAGCACTTGTCGGTAGCGAGGCGCAGACGGGTAGCCAGCCGCTGATCGCGGGTAATCA
Organism: Bacillota bacterium; assembly: GCA_023511455.1. NCBI lineage: Bacteria > Bacillati > Bacillota > Bacillota bacterium. The sequence goes on along the minus strand of JAIMBJ010000008.1, from coordinate 108,419 downwards.
CGATGCCGCCGTCGCCACAGGAGATGTGCTTGAACTCGTTCAGACTGAAGCAGCCGATGTCGCCGAATGTGCCAATCGCCTCACCCATGTATCGGCAGCCGAACGCCTGCGCACAGTCCTCGATCAGCCACAGATTGTGCTTGCGGCAGATGTCGCGCAGTGCGTTCAGGTCGCAGGCGTTGCCCCACAGATGTACGGCTATCACCGCGCGTGTGCGCGGGGTGACCCGTGCCTCTACCGACTCCGGTAACATGGTGTAGGAATGCGGATGGAGGTCGGCAAAGACAGGCACCGCACCCTGATACAGGATGGGTATTACCGTTCCCATGTCGGTGATTGGCGAGGTAATCACCTCATCACCGGGCGAGATACCCACTGCAATCAGCGCGGCGTGGATACCGGAGGTGCCGCTGCTACAGGCTACCGCATAGGGTACCCCGTTCAGCTCGGCAAAACGCTTTTCCAGCGTCTTCACCTTGTTGCCATGTGCGTAAAACAGGCTCCCCTGCTCCAGCGCCTCGCGCAGCTGTTGCAGTTCCTCTTCGCCGTAACGTTTTTCGCGCCCGAAGGGCGTCCGCTTCGCCGGTTCGCCGCCGGCAATGGCGGGCAGGTCGGTGGCTACCGATGCGTGCATGGTTACATCCCCCTTTAGACAGTCTCACGCCGAGACCATGTGAAGAAACGCCTCTTACCGTAAACGCAAGGTCACCTCGCCGTGCAGGTTGAGTGTTACCGCTGTCATCGCAAAACCCCAGCGTTCCGTGCGCTGTACACGCAGGGGCGTCTCTGCGTCCGCGTTCACCTCCGCGTGTTCCCCGGTAAACAGCAAAGTTGCTTCGTGTAACGGCGTCTCACTGCGCACACGCACCACAAGCGCGCTATCCTGTTGCTGGTAAGCCAGCCACCGCACCGTCCGGCGGGCGCGTTCCCATTCGTTGATTCGTCGTGCTGTCCACCATTCCATGCCTCGCTCCTGCGCGGTGCGGATAGAGTGCAGGATGGTCTCGGCAATGCCCTGCTTATCCACATGGGCGGGATGGAAAAGCAGATGCAGGACGCCGTGGTGCCGCTCCACCGCTTTCAGTAAGGGATCGAGCAGGGCATCCGGGGCAAACACGTTCAGGTCCTGCGTGAGGGTTGGCAGTTCCAGCACGTCTATCGCTCTGCCTCGCGGGTCCACAGGAAAGTACGGATGGCACGTGCCGAAGTTGAAGCCCGCTTCACCCGTTTTGGAGGGTCCCTTCGACTGGTCTAACTGAACCCCTCGCCGCTGGCACCATTCGAAGAACTCGGTATCGCCCTCCCAGCGCAGGTAGTGATTCTTGTTGGTGGTAATGTGCTTGCCGCCGAAAAGCCAGCGCAGCTGCCGCCACTGTTCGTGAAATGCGCCCTCATTCCAGATACTGCCCTCTTCGACCGCGTCGTAATGCATCGCCAGCTCGTGACCTTCCTCATTGATGCGGGCGATAATCTCCGCAGGGTAACCGGGCAGGATGACACACCACGTCGAATGTATTCTTGCCTGCTGAAGCACCTGCAGCATCTGTTCTGCTTTGGCGGGCTCGTTGACGTCGGTATCATGCGATAAATGCGCCAGGGCAGGCAGATTGCGCGGGTAAAGCCACAGTATCGGCAACACCACTTTGCGTATCTGCATCAGATACAGTATCGCGCGGATGACCATCTCCCTCCAGATGTCCGCGATGGGGTGCAGGAAGGCATGAAAGCCGGATACCCCTTCCACCGCCTGGCGGTCAAACCACCAGTCCAGCACCGCGCCGTCGCTGCTTTTCAGCATATCATCGCAGATGGGTGCAGTGCCATCGGGCGCGGAGATGCCGTCGCGCGTCACCGCCACGCCCTGCTGGATGCGCACCACCGTGCCTGTGACATCCGGCGCAATCAGCAGGCATCGTCCGTTGCCCACACGCCTTTCCACCACCGCCGCGCGAGACGTTCTTCTCTGGTGTGCATCCAGCACGCCCGCGTGAGCAATGCCGATGCTTGCATGTACGGGCACGCCGTTGAAAAAGTGCAGAGGCACAGGGACATGCGCCAGCACGGGATGGTCGGCGGTCTTGACCTGCAGATAGCCTTCGCCCAGCGTACCCATGCTGGCTCCCCAGCCGGAGTAGGTTGCCGATTCCTCCCTGACCCCAAAAAGCGCAGGCGCGCCCGCGGTGCCTCCAATCGCCAGCCACATCCCGCCCCCTTCCACCCAGCGAGACAGGGCATCGATGGTGGTTTCGGGCAAAGCCGTATCGCCGACCGTCACCAGCACGCGCACGTCAGGCAGAATCTGCTCCAGCGTATCGGACGGGATGGTCTGGTAACACAAACCGGCGTGAGTGAGTATCTCGTGCAGATAGTGACCATAGCTGACGGTGCGTGCGGCGTTACGTGGGCGCGGCGGCAACACACACACGCCCACAGGAGATGGGAGCGTTTCTGTAAACTGCATGGCTACCTCCTGATGCGATAGATATCTGCGCCACAGGACGCATACAGGGTGCCGTCTTGCTCGACGGCTACATTCGACACACCAGCGGGCAGTTCCACAACGGTCTCGGTGGCGCCGGTGTTCATGTCTACCTGCACTATCGTCTTTCCGCTACCGTAGTACGCCCTGCCGTCGCCCAGCCCGATGATGCGGCTGCCCACTTTGGGCGGGCTTGAGACCGGTGCAAACTCGCGGGTGGCAGTATTGAAAAGGTGCAGTTTCCCGTCCACCGAAAAAGCCAGCCGCTTCGTGCGCGTATCCAGCCAGAAGGTGCGCACGCCGGATGCTCCTTCAAACTCGTGCCGGAACACCACCTTTTGCGTCGCCTTATCGATCATGCCGAATCGTGCCCACTCCCCGCTCTTGTTGGGCAAGCCGTTCGCGCCCAGCGAAGTTCCGACATAGATAAAATGCTCGTCCACCGCCAGCCCTTCCACTGCCTGCGCACCCAGCGGGTTTTCGATGAGCTGGGTTTGTCCGGTTGCAGGGTCGGTAATGACCACTGCTCCCCCGTACACACCGTATTTTGCCATCCAGCCGGAATACAGTCGTCCATCGGTCGCAGCGACTACTCCCGCGGTAGGGCGGATATAGCCTTTTTCGCCCACACTGGCTATCACACGCGGATTGACGTTGTTCCACTGGTCCCAGGGAGATTCAGGATCGTACTGCACAATGTCGCCGCCCGCGTAGGCAACCGCGTACACCTTGTCGTTCACGAAAGCCACATCGTATACCTCGCCCCCCGCGTTACAGATGGTGCCTGTGTTCACCGTTTGTCGGGTGCGGGTATCCATCCAGAAGAGCGTCTGCCCGAAGTGCGGACCGCCCCATAACCTGCCTTTGCTGTCCAGACGCAGAAACAGTGTCGGACGTGGGGCGGAGTCCACCGGTATCGGCTTGAGAGCGACCTGCGCGTCGCCCGGCTGAATGACGAAGTAGTCCTGCCCGCGTACACCGAGCAGTTCGCCTTTGGCGGTAGCGGCGTAGATTCCGCCGCCGCGTAAATCTACAGAGGCAAGCAACTGCGGTTTTTCATCGTCTTTCATATACCGGTAAACGGCGCTGCCCTGTCGCAGATACAGCACTTCGTCGGTAGTCAGGTTCACATCCACTGCCCAACCGCCCTCGCCTGGCGGTAGGGGGAACGGCGGTTCCACAGGCTGTAGCGTTTTGCCGTCCAGCACCCGCGAACCGGCGAGGAAATAACCGTTCCACGATACGCCACGGCTGACGCCCTGCAGCACAGGGGGAGTCTGCTCAAACCTCTTCGTGCGCGGATCGTAAATCAGGTTGACAGGCTTCTCCATGCCGAAGTCGCACAGGATGCGTCCGTCGGGCAGGGCGGACACATATCGCAGGTACATGTTCGGAGACGCGGGCGCACCGCAGTCTTCCACCGTGTAAGTATTCAGGTCCAGTGCGCCGAGCTTGCCGCCCGGATAGGTTCCGCCGTACACACGCCCGTCGGCTCCTAACGCCAGATTCCAGATGTAGCTTTCTCCCGGAAAGTCCGCGACCTTCACAAACTCCATCCGCTGCAGGTCGAACACCATGAACACGCCGTCGTAGAACGTACCCACAATGAGACGGTTGCCCGGAACCTGCAGCAGTGCCCAGGAGCCTGCTCCTGCCGGAGCACGGATTGCCTGTCCTGTATTGCTTCGAAAATCGATAAAGAGCAGTTCCATGCCTGCCGCCTCGTTCATGTTGGTGAGCACGAACCACTCCTTACCATCGGGAGCAATCACATAGCGCGCTGCCAGTACGTTCTTCGCACGGCATGGTTGACCAATCAGTTCCACCTTCGGCGCAGCGTGAACTGCTGCTACCAGAAGCAGGCACGTCAGCATCATGATGACCACTCTCCGCATCTTTATATCCTTCCGGTTCGCGGTGTATAGACAAGCTCCTGCTTGACGTTTGCAGGGGCCGGTGTTACCATCGATATCGTGCTGACTGAGAAAGGGCAGGGCTAGCGTTTCTGATGACCTATCGATGCCTCTGGTGTCATACTACAACCGCAGCGCGCACCTTCACCGCGCGGGAGCGCCTGTTTGGCATGGAGGGAGAGTGGGAGTACGCGGAGTGTGGCGCATGTGGCTCTCTGCAGATGCTTCAGCCTCCCGATGACCTGCAACGCTACTATCCACGCGAATACGATGCCTACAATACCTTACCGGACGCCTACTATCGAGGCCTGCTGGGCATCATCCGCACATGGCGCGACCGCACGGTAGCCACGGGAAAGGGGTTGCTGGGCAAACTGGTGTTGCTGGTGCATCCCCAGCAGGACCCGCGCGTGCGCAGTATCCGCCTGCTGAATCTGTTGCCCGATGCGCGCGTGCTGGATGTCGGCTGCGGCAGTGGCTTGCTATTGCTCATCATGCATCAGGTGGGTTTCAGGAACGTGGAAGGCATCGACCCCTTTTATCCTTCCGAACAGCCCATCGGGGGCAGGGTTCGCGTGTATCGGCGCACCCTTCGCGAGCACATAGAAGCGCAACCACCCCCATACGACGTAGTGATGTACCATCACGTGCTGGAGCATGTACCCGACCCCGAAGGCGAACTCTCGCTGGCAAAGCAGCTGCTGAAGCCCGACGGCAGGATACTCGTGCGGTTGCCGCTGGCGGGGTCGTACCACTGGAAGCACTACGGTACCGACTGGTTCCAGCTGGACGCCCCGCGCCACCTCAGTATCCCCTCGGTACAGGGCATGAAGGCTCTGGTGGAGCGGTGCGGATACAGGGTGGAGTACGCCGGATTCGACGCCTTGCCGTTGCACCTGCACGCCAGCGAGCTCTATCGCAAGGGCATCATCGGCAGCCAACACCGCCCCGAGCTGCACTCCCCCGCCCAGTGGCGCGAGTTCGCCCGCCTGACCGACCAGCTGAACCGGACAGGGGAAGCGGATTCGGGGGTGTTCGTGTTGAGGAAGTCTGGTCTATAGACAAACTTCTAAAACATCGGCTGGCACTGGAGCCGCACCTGCCAGCGCTTTGAGCCACGCTGCAGGAGAATGCGCTTGAGCGTTCCCTCTGCGCCCGTCAGCCACTTTTGCACTTCGGAAGGTGGCACGCCTCTGGTGGAACGTCCGTCCACCGCCAGTACCTCATCCCCCCGCTCCACGCCTGCTTCCCACGCGGCGGAAAGCGGGGTTACTCCCGCAACCTTCGCGCTCTCCGCCGTCAGGTCCAGCACGATGCCCACCGTCGCGGCGTCGTCCATTGGCGCAGGCTGGGGCATTCGCTGCAATACCACCGTGCGCATGGGGTAGTCGATGGTGAGTCGGAAATGGCGAAGCAGGTTATTGCCCAGCAAGCCGAAGCCCGCCTCCGAGAGTATTTGTACCGGCGCGCCTTTCGGGGCTGGCGAGGAGAACATCAGCGTGACGCCGCGGATGGTCTCCCCGGCGAGATGGACGAAACCGGCGCGAGCTGCACGGGGAACATTCCCTGCCCCACCCACTCCCAGCGTCAGCCCCAGCGATGCCGGGCGGTAAGGTTGCCACTGCTGACCCGACTCTGCGGGCAGAATGCTCATTGCCGCGCCGGTGTCCAGCAACATCGGCACTTTGCCGATGTCCTCGACCTCCACCTCCAGCATCGGTGTCGCACCAAAAAACTCAGTGGTTATCGCTCTGCCCGGAGGTAATTCACCACCCGGTCTCTCCAGAGTCACCGTGCGCCGGTGATAATCGACCGTCACGCGAAACCGGTTCAGCGCGTTGAAGCCGAGTATTCCCCCAAACCGACTGCCGCCGATAAGGCGTATCAGCCCCAGGTCGGTTACCGCTACCTGCACATCTCGCAAGGTGACACTGCCCATCTGCAGGCTTGCCAGCCTGGTCACCGAAGCTGCGCCTGGTCCGCTCGCGCCAAGCAGGTTAAATGTCTCGCCCGGCGGCAGGCGCAGTGCTTCTGCCACCGGCTGGTCCACGACGGTGATGCCTGCACCCGTGTCCAGCATCATCAGGTATTCGCGCCCATTCAGCTTCACCTCCACGAATATCTCGCGCTGGGAGAAGCGAACGGGCAGGGTAACGGGCAACCCGGCAGGCGCAGGCAGGGAAGCCGGCGCTCGGAGTTTCGATTGCAGCACTTCCCTCGGCAGAGGTTCACTGCGCTCCCAGCGTATCGTCTGCGTGTGGCGTTCGTCTTCGTATAGCTTCAGATCCACAGGCAAGCGGACGCCGTCCTGCTCTTTCCAGCCGGTGGGTATCACGACGAACTGAGTCGGGCGGCGGCGCAGGTCGTCGCTCTCGTGGTAACCCCATGCTATCAGGCTACCTTCGGAGTCGCAGTAGATATCCCACGGAGTGCCCGTGTGCGCAACCACTTTCAGCCACCGTGCCTGCCGCCCATCGGGTAAGGTGCAGGTACCACAGTCTATCACGCCCAGACTACCGCTTGCCCCTTCAAACATCACCTTGCGCAGGCGCAGCAGAGAAAGCCGTTCGGGTGGTTGTACGTTGCCTGATTCGAGAGGAAGAACCAGCCCATGCTGTCTGCGCCATCCGACGCCGGCACGTGCATCGTATGCACTCTCGCTATCCACACCGCCTACATGCAGGAGGGCGTGAAACCTGTCACCGTCCTCCATCAGCGTGATGGTGCCCGTATTGCTCATCGGGTAGAACACCTGCACCGTGCCCTGCAGGCGCACGGCTGGCGATGTCGGCACAGCTAAGCCCGACGCCGCTCTTTGCAGAAGCGTTTGGGGCGATTGCGCGAGTGCAGCTATCGCCGTACCCAAAAGCCACAGTGCGGCGACCGCTACCAGAGGCGAAAACCGTATCAGGCGCGCGCCTGCGCCGTTTCTAATTTCAACTGACCACATGCGGCGGAAATGTCGTGTCCTTTCTCTACACGTTGTGTTACGGCGATGCCCGCCTCCTCCAGCACCCTGCGGAATCGAGCCACACGCGACGGCTCGGGGCGGGTAAAGCCTTCGGGCGTATCCACCTGATTAAACGGTATCAGGTTCACGTTACACACCAGACCTTTCACCAGCTGTGCCAGTGCCTGCGCATGGTGCGGCTCGTCGTTCACGCCGCGAAGCAACAGATACTCAAAGGTGACTTTGCGTCCCGTCACTTCCGTGTAATGTCGGGCGGCGTCGATCAGCTCCCGCACCTTCCACTTCCGCCCGACGGGCATGATGCTTTTCCTCAGTTCATCATCGGGCGCGTGCAACGAGATGGCAAGCGTTATCTGCAGGCGATGCTGCGCCAGCTCGTAAATACCGGGTACGACGCCGACCGTAGAAACGGTAATATGCCTTTGCGAAATGCCCACTTCACGGTTCAGCAGCAGGATGCTCTTCACCACCTCCTGCAGGTTCCACAGGGGCTCACCCATGCCCATGTATACCACGTGGCTGATGCGCTGTCCTGCGGACTGCTGGATGGTGAGTACCTCGTCGACCATCTCGCCGGCGGTGAGATTGCGGCTGAAGCCCATCTGTCCAGTAGCACAGAAGCGACACCCCGCCGCGCACCCGACCTGCGAGGAGATACATACCGAAATGCGGTCTTCATAGGGCAGATACACCGCTTCCACCTGTTCGCCATCTCCCAGCACAAACAGGTACTTCACAGTGCCGTCCGCGGAATGCTGGGCGCGAGCGACTTCCAGCCTTTTGAGGGGCAGTATGTCAGGCATAGTATCCCGCAGACCCTGCGGAAGGTTGGTCATCTGCTGGTAGGTGTGCGCGCCCTTGCGGTACACCCATTCGGCTATCTGCTGGGCGCGGTAGTCCGGCTGCCCTAACCCGCGCACCACCTGCAGTATCTCCTCGCGCGTTGCGCCGGGCAGAACGGGCATTCGGCATCACTCCTCTACAATAATGGGCACAATGAAACAGCCGTCGCGCTGGTCAGGGGCGTTGGCAAGAATCTCCTCGTGGGGCAGAGAGGGCTGTACGGCGTCCTCGCGGAACACGTTGTACACCGGGAACGAGTGCGCGGTCGGCTCCACACCGGTGGTGTCGAGCTCCTGCAAGCGTTCGAACTGCGCCATCAGGTTGTTGAGGTGCTTCTCCATCTGGCGCATCTCCTCTTCGCTCATCGCCAGCCGCGCCAGATTCGCAACGTGCGCTATTTGTTCCAGAGTCAAACGCTGTGCCATAGACGTTGCCTCCCCTGTCAATCTCTCACCGTTTGAGGGAGAACGATGGTATCCAGTGTTCGGTCAAAGTATATCCGTCGAATCGCCTCAGCAAAAAGGTGCGCCGTCGATATGACTGTCACGCGAGGTTGCTGGTGCTGCTGGGGGATGGTGTCGGTGATAGCCAGTTCCACCACCTCCGGTTGCATGACTCGCCGGCTGGCATCGCCCGCCAGCACGCCATGCGTGGCAGCTACCCGCACCTCAGGGATGCACCCCTGCCGAATCAACGCCTTCACACAGGATTCTACCCGTTTTCCCGTGACAATCATATCCTCAATAACCAGCGGTTTCAAGCCTTCCACGTCGCCTGCGAACCGGATATGCGCCGGGTTATCGGTACGCCCGGTACGGGCATAAGCCACCGCCAGCGGTGCCTCCAGCTTCCGCGCCACCGCACGCGCCAGCCGTACCGCTCCGGCGTCCGGGGCAACGACCACCAGATTCTCTTCGCGGAGCCGGACGAAGTGGTGTACCAGCAGCGAGAGCGCGCTCAGGTCGTCCACCGGGATGTGGAAGAAGCCGGTAATCGCCTCCGCGTGCAGGTCCATCGTGATGACGCGATTCGCCCCGGCGGTGGTGAGCATATCCGCCACCAGCTTCGCGGGCACGGGGTCGCGCGGGGTGTTCTTTTTCTCCTGCCTTGAGTAGGCGTAGTAGGGTATCACCACCGTCAAACGCGCCGCAGAAGCTCGCCGCAGAGCATCCAGCAGGATAAGCAGCTCCATCAGGTTGTCATGGATGGGCGGGCAAAGGGACTGAATCACAAACACATCACACCCGCGCACCGTCTCATGGCATTCCACGCGCACCTCGCCGTCGCTAAAACGGCGTACCATCAGGTTGCCCAGCGATATGCCCAGTTCAGCGGCGATACGCTGAGCCAGAGCGGGGTTTCCGTTGCCGGCAAACAGTTTCAGAGGACGACGTTGTCTCATGGAGAGATGAAGAAGGGGCGGTATGCTACCGCCCCCGCCGCCTTAGAGTCGGTATCCAACCAGAATGGTGGTGCTATCGCCGCGGAAATCCTGCTGTTTTTCGGTGAGGTGGTAGTTGAACTCGATAAACACTCTCTCATTGATGTCGTAGCCAAGCACGACCTTTCCACCGAATACGGACTTCGCGCTGACACCAGCAGGTTTCAGCACGTATACTCCTGCCCCCACACCGATATAGCCCTTGAACTTTTCGGAGGGGTCTACCGAGAACACCTGCGTCAGGGTAACAGCGGTGATGCTGGACGTTTGCCCACCCTTGCTGCGGGTGTAGTAGTCCACGCCCAGCAACAGCTCGCCCTCGCCAATAGGCGAGCCGCCGCGCAGCTTCACATCTGCTCCCACAGCCAGCCACACGTCGCCTACCACACGCATGCTCGCGCGGTTCACCACGTTCGCTCCCAACCGCAGGCTCAAGTCGGTTGAGGCGTTGTCGAACTGCGCCCGAGCCTGCGGTGCTGCGAAAATCCCAAGGGTCAGCGCCAGAGTACACAGCGCTACGAGACGAGACAAGCCTTTCACTCGCATTCCTCCTTGTGCTGAATTCACACCCAAGACAGCAGTCCTCCGGGTTGCCTGCTATCTCGGAAACATTATATGTTTTCGCCCTGTAGATGTCAAATCTCCTGCGAGAGCATTGAAAAAACGCGGCGGGGGACCATGTGGTGGGCTATCCCCCACCTGGCCTCACCGCTGGCGGGGAGGTGTTAACGGCTCGGCGAGAGCTTCGCCCGCCAGCGGGGTGTTGGATGCCGAAGAGGTTTTGCACTCTTCAGGTCGAAGTAACAATCCGTGATACATGAGCCGATTTCGCCCAGCGGGTGGTAAACATGTCAGAGAAACACGTCATCATCGGCACGGCGGGGCACGTGGACCACGGCAAGTCTACGTTGATTACCGCTCTCACCGGAACCAATCCCGACCGCGTGAAAGAGGAGCAGGAGCGCGGGATGACCATTGACCTCGGTTTCGCGGCGCTGACCCTGCCAGACGGGCAGACAGTGGGCATCGTGGACGTGCCGGGGCACGAGCGGTTCCTCAAAAACATGCTGGCGGGCGCAGGCGGGGTGGACGTGGTGCTGCTGGTTATCGCCGCTGATGAGGGCATCATGCCTCAGACCCGCGAGCACCTGGACATCCTGCGCCTGCTGGACGTGAAGGCTGGCGTGGTCGCGATTACCAAGTGCGACCTCGTGGACGCGGAATGGCTGAAACTGGTTACCGACGAGGTACGCGCTTTCTTGCAGGACACGCCGCTGAAGGACGCGCCTGTGGTCGCGGTGTCGGCGGTGACCAAGCAGGGTTTGCAGGAGCTGTTGAACGCCTTGCAGGAGGCGGTAGCGCATGTGCCCGCTCGCGAAGTGAGTGCCCCCTTCCGCCTGCCCGTGGACCGCGTGTTCACGCTGGCTGGAGCAGGCACGGTGGTAACGGGCACACTGATCAGCGGGCGGGTGCGTGCAGGCGACCCCGTTGAGATACTGCCCCCCGGTCTGCATTCGCGAGCGCGGCAGATACAGGTGCATGGGCGCAAGGTGGAGGAGGCAGTCGCGGGCAGTCGTGTTGCCATCAACCTGCCGGGCATAGAAAAAGAGCAGATAGAGCGCGGGATGGTGTGCGTTCCACCGGGCACCTTCCAGCCCACCCGTGCTTTTGATGCGCAGTTGCGCCTGCTTCCCAACGCAGCCAAAGGGTTACCGCATCGCGCCCGTATCCGACTATATCTGGGCACGGCGGAGGTGATTGGGCGTGTCTCCCTGCTGGACAGCGAACGGCTGGAGCCGGGTGCGCAGAGCTTCGTGCAGTTGCGTCTGGAGAAAACGCTGGTGGCGGCGCGCGGTGACCGGTTTGTCATCCGTACCTATTCGCCCATGTTCACCATCGGCGGGGGCATCGTGCTGGAGCCCCATGCTCCGCGGCACCGACGGTTTGACCCTGCTGTGCTGGCAAGGTTGCGTTCTCTGCTGGAAGGTGCGCCAGAGGAGAAGATGCTGGCTATCCTGGCGCAATCGCCTGTGGGAATGGATGAGCAGGAACTCATCCGCCGCGCCGAGATGGACGCAACCAGCGTTTCCGCTATTCTGAGCCAGCTGGAGGTGCGTCAGCAGGCAGTGCGTGTTGGAGATGTGTGGCTGGCGCGAGGCGCATGGGAGAACCTTCGCCAGCAGGTCGTGGAAACGTTGCGCCGCTATCACCAGCAGAACCCTCTGCGCGCGGGCATGCCCCGCGAGGAACTGCGCTCCACGCTGGGCGGGCGGTTGCCTGCTCGCCTGTTCGAGGCGATGCTGTTGCTCTGGCAAAAGGACGGAGTCATCGCCCTGCAGGGTGCGCAGGTGCGGTTATCGGGTTTCACCATCCGCCTGAACGAGCGTCAACAGCGGCTAGCAAAGCGTGTGGAGCAAATCCTGCGTGAGGCGGGAGCCACTCCTCCGCCTCTGAAAGCGATTGCGGAACAGGTGGGCGCACCGCCTCCTGCAGTCAAGGCGATGATAGAGGTGCTGCTGGAGCAGGGGGTGCTGGTGAAGCTGGAAGAGGAGATGTACTTCCATCGGGACACGCTTGCGGAACTCGCCGAGCTGGTGAAACGCACGATCCAGCAGAAGGGTTCCCTCAGCGTTGGGGAGTTTCGCGACCTCACCGGCTCCAGCCGCAAGTTCGTCGTGCCCCTGCTGGAGTACTTTGACCGCCTGGGTTTGACGCGCCGGGTGGGGGATGTGCGTGTGCTGGCGCAGCAGGCTTAAGGCAAATCTTCGGAGCCGCCTTCTTCCTCTCCCTCGTCACCGCCGCCTCTGGCTGCTTTCTTCTCCTCCTCGGCAAGTATCTCGTCGAACTCGTCGGTGAAATCTTCGCCCAGCTCTTTGCCCATCTCTTTGACCCATCGGCGCATGGTTTTGGGGTCTTCCGGGTCCCCGATTTTGTCTGGATCGAGCATATCATCAATGATGTCATCTTCGTTGCGCAGGCGGGCAAAGCGCGAGATGAGGCGTGTAACATCCGTCCCCCCGCAGCGCGGGCACTGGAGAGGGTCGTCCTCCGCAATCACTCCCACCAGCACGCTAAATCGCCTTCGGCAGGCGTTGCACCGATACTCGTAGATGGGCATGACCACAACCACCTCCTGCACCGTGTTGCGCAAGAGCATTATACCTTTACCATGTGGATTCTGCCATAACTCATATCCAGAATATCTGATTGCCCTTTGCACCGCTGAAGTAGTCCATGATGAGCCAGAAGCCGTTGCAGGTATATTGCCCGACAATGAGCCCCAGGAAGAAAGGCAACGACAGGCGGAACCAGCGCAACCCGCCGAATCGCAGGATAAGAAACTTGACCAGCCAGGCGATGAAGCAGGTAAGCCAGATTTCGTCCATAATCCACGTGCTGCCCACGCAGAAGCCCACAGGATGGAAGGGCCAGCCCACAAACCGCTGTCGCATCGCGCTGAGAAAACCCATCACCGCCGCGCCGAAGCCCGTCAGCAGCCAGCCGGTGATACTGGGGTCGGAGGGGTTGTTTATCTTGCCCGCTACCCACTTGTAGGGGAACTGCGGACCGTCCAGAAAGAACCATCGGTTCAGATTCGCGCCGCCGTAGCGGTACGCCAGCAGCAGGGTGACCCACACCGACGCCACGATACTGACGACAATTGCCAGCATCATCGCCCAGAACAGCCCGCGCGAGCGCACGCCGGTGCGCTCGGCTAAACGCATGCCGTGAATGCTGGAAGCCATGACGGTGGTGCGAATATCGGCGGAGTAGACCCACGTTAACCCCAGTGCTGTCAACCCACGCGGCCCGAAGGGGGTACTGCCAAATCCCGCTACCGTGAACACAGGCGCAATCATCGCCGCCACTGCCTCCGCCAGACCCGTTTCCACCACCACGCGCGTCAGCCCGAAGAACAGCACCATCATAAAGAGCAGATACATCCATGTCGCCCAGTAAGGCAGTCCCGACCACCATATCCAAACGCTCATCGCTAGCAAACCCAGCACCGTACCCCAGAAGGCCACAGGGTAGCTCAGCACCTCACCGCTGTCATCCACGTCCTTGCCCCTGCCGATGGATTTACGGAAGACATCCGCCAGGTGTGAACGCGCCGCCCACAACCCTGTTGCCACCAGCATCAGCATTGCTCCCATGCCCAGATATTTGTAAGGGATGTAGGGTGTGCCGTAAGCGCCGCCCAGGTCCTCGCGGATTTCCACCCCATAGATGTTCAGGTAGCCGCGCACCACCATGAACAGCAGGTTGAAAAACCAGAGGCTGAACAGCGCATCCAGGTTTGCCAGATAAAAGAAGCCCAGCATGGGGAAGCTGAAGCGCAAGCTCCAGCTGACCGTCTCGCGGAAGAGGGGCACGTACACATTGAGTTTGGGAGCGGGCACGGAAGGCGCGTAGTTGTGCAGGGCAATGAGGCTACCCACCGCGAACGGCAACGCGACCCCCAGCCAAAACAACTTTTTGCGCAGCAGGGGGTCCTGCGCGTTGACCATCTCCAGTGGCAGCTGGGTGACGGGGAAAGCCAGACGCTCGCGGTCCATCCATTGACGACGGAAGATGACCATGATGGCAATCATCACAAAATATAGCGCGAGGATGAGGGGCATCCACGCCAGCAATGGCGGCAGCCACACCTCCCACGGCACCGTAGCCCCCGGCTTACCCTCAAAGAAGAGCCTTACCGCCTCCTTGTCGCGCGGCACGAGGAGAGGATGCAGATGGGGATGTATCAGGCGGTCCCAGCCATTTGCCGGGTTCGCATAGTAGATAACCGCTGCCAGCACAGGCAGAATCTGCGCCGTCAAACCCAGGGTGGGGACGACACAGGCGGCAATCATCATCACATAGATGGTGATTAGCTCACCAGACTGCAGGGCGGTGCGCGGGCTCAGGCGTTTCCATAACCCGTTGATGATGACCACCAGCACAAAGAACCCAAAAACGGCTGCAGGGGTACTGTAGTCGAGAGTCATGTAGGAGCCTTGGATAACGTACAGCCCGTAGGGGTCCAGCGCAGCGATAAGTAAAGAAGCCAGCAAACCGATGCCTACCGCTCGCCAACTGAGCGAGCGCACGCGCGTGTTACACTGCATGAATAGTCAAGAACCCTCCTTAAAAAACAATCATAGAGTGCAACAGTCAGCCTGTCTTTCGCCACAGAGTTCTTTATAGAGGTTATACGTCTCGGCTGGAGCCTTGCCCTCCACAAGGGGGTTGGGCGTCAACCGGAGGGCGAACCTCCCGGTGAGCCGAAAACCGCGCCACGCGGCTCGGCAGAAGCCTCGCCCTCCGAAGGGAATGTCATCGCCCCTGTGCGGGCGGAGCTGTCTGTCCCGCGGGCGGAACGTACACAGGCGGCATGCCCGGTGCCGGCGACACCCATCCTCCTTGAGGCATTCGTTGCTGCAGCTCCTGCTGCTTCTGCTGCCATGCTTCTTCTTGGCTTACCTGTCGGCGCGGAAATATCGGTGTGATGAACTGATTGACGAGGAACAGGATGAAGACCAGTATCACCACCCCCGCCAGCACCGCGACGCCCGGATGCACCTCGCGCTGTCGCCAGTCGGAACCTCTCTGGCTACCGCCACGCTGTATCGTCTGCGGCATTCCTGTCCACCTCCCTGTAAAAGGGGTGTCCTCCTCTTTACGGGGAAGACACCCCACAGATATCAGTCAGATGACGCCGTGTGCTGGCGCATGAAGGTATCCCGCTGGAACTTCACGTGCCCGTCCGCGAAGACGAGGTTTTGTCCGTTGTTGTGCGGGTGCAAAGCCCGGTCGTTCGACCGCTGCACGGGCATCACGGTACCGTCGTCGTTCAGCATACCGTTCTCCATCACCCAGAAGTTAGGATCGGTCTTCGCGCGCTTCAGCGGGCGGTTCGGGTGGTAACCAGCGGGGAATCCGCCCTCGGCGGGATAAGCAGCTGCCATCTTCGCCAGGATGGTTGCGCGGTCGCCGGGGTAGCTATCCATGCCGCAGCACTCGGCAAACATCGGTCCCGTGCCCACAGGTCCCTCCATGAACACGATGGAGTCCGCCGGATGGGTCAGGCGAGCGAGCTGTGCGCCCTTCGCGCAGCCCCATCCCCAGCCCTGGCAGCCGGGGTCCTGTCCGCACAGGAAGTCCGCGCCTCCACCAGCGGCAGCGCCTGCGCTCTCCGGGTTGATGGGGTCGGCATTGATGTTGCTCTGGTTGATACCGTAAGTCAGCGAGCCCCATCCGCTCTCGCCGCCCACCGCGGGGATGAGCGCGTCGCCCGTTGGGCAGGTGAAGACTCCGCGGTTGCCTTTCGCGATGGGGCGTCCCTGTGCGTCATAGGCAGCAGCCCGTCCCGATTTCACGTACGGATAGATGAGGTCGGGCCAATACTGACCCCACGGAGTTCCTGTGTACGGCGCGCGGAAGTTGGGGTCCACTACCGGGAAGCATCCCCGGTTGAGGTTGCTCTTCACCCACATGGGCGCACCCGTCTCATCGTAGTCCTGCGCGTACATAGCCCAGGCGGTTCCAATGTTCTTCATGTTGCTGGTGCAGGTTGCCTGGCGAGCCTTCTCCCGAGCCTGGGCGAACACCGGGAACAGGATGGCTGCCAGAATCGCGATAATCGCGATAACCACCAGCAATTCAATCAGCGTGAAAGCCTTGCGAGACATGCTTGTTACACCTCCTGATTAGATTAGTTGAACGTCCTGGCTAGCACTCCATTAGACCGCAACATGGCGCGACAAGGTTCTTCCAGAATTTTTCCGTTAACCACCTCCTTTTACTGACGCAGCATGGAGAGTGGAAGCCACCAGCGCCGTAGAGGCTATTGTCGAGGCACGGATACGCAAGTTCACCGGCAATACCACATGCTGGGGTGGTGATTCCGGCTCCCGAATACGCCGTACCAGCAGGCGCACCGCCTCTGCCCCCATACGCAGCGATTGCTGTTCCACAGTGCTCAGAGCGGGGCTCATCAGGTCGGATAGCTCCATGCCATCGTAGCCCACTAACGCAACCTCTTCGGGCACCGCGATGCCACACTCCCGCAGGTAGCGCAAGGCGCCCGCCGCTAAGCAATCATTCATGGCGAAAAGGGCTGTCGGTGGTTCGGGCAAACCCAGTAACGCCTTTGCCTGAACTCTCCCCTGATACAAATACTCCTCCCAGCCATCCCGACGTTTGCTGACAGAGTGACCAACCAGCGCAGGGTCAAACGGTACGCCGAACTCTTCCAACGCTTTCTGATAACCGCGCAACCGCTCGGTGAACGTGGTGGACTTTCGGGGAGAGATGACCCCGATACGCCTGTGACCCAGCTCCAGCAGGTGGCGCGTGGCCAGATACCCCCCATGCACGTTGTCGGAAGTCACTCTGTCCACATTGAACTCGGGCAGATAACGGTCTACAAAAACAAACGGCACGCTCTGCACGAGCAGTTGTCCATAGTGTGCATGGTTCTGGTTACCTGTCGCTGGGGCGATAACGAAACCCGCCACGTGCGATTGCAGCTCCAGCAAACACTGCCGCTCCTTTTCCGCGTCGTTGTCGGTGGAGCGTACCAGCAGCTTGTAACCGTGCGCGGCTGCTTCTTGCTCCGCACCGCGAATGATTTTGCCAAAGAAATCCAGCTGAACGTCCAGCGCCAACAGAGCGATTAGCTTGGGGAGAGAAGCAGACGATTCACGCTGCCGCACAAAGGTGCCTTTCGCCGGAATACGCACGAGCAGCCCCTCCCGCTGCAGCAGTGCCAGAGCGTTCCGTACCGTGACCCGGCTGACCCCAAATCGCTGCATCAGCTCCGCCTCGGTCGGCAATTGCGCGCCAGGCGGGTAATGACCGCTCTGTATCTCTTCTCTTAGCGCATGGTAGATTTGCCTGTAAAGTATCGGCTCTTCCATGTTCACACCATTCCGATAATAAAATACATTATGATACATTATGCTATATATAGTATACTATGCATTTGCGAAAATGTCAAGGAGTTTGCGCTACATTTTTTTGGAAAAATGGAAAATCCCAACAGGAAATAGCGTGTACGCAAACAAACCCCAAAACGGAAGAATGCGCTTCGAGTACTGGTCATGTCTGGTGTGGGAAACGCTGATTCTACAAGGGGTTACCCCCTCGGGCAGGAGGTGAAAGTTGCTCTCATGAGATTTCGCAACGGATTCGTTTTATTCAGTCGGCGGTTGGCGGGTGTCACTCCGCCGTTGACTGCGGCGGTTCTCGGAGCAGGTTTCGCTCTGATGGTGCTTGCACTCGTGGTTTTTTCGCAGCCGCTTCCCCCCGAACGTTTTCGCGACCGTACGGCGTTATGGCAGCGCAGCGGGAAGAACATCCTCAGTGGCTTCCGCAACATGTATAACTTCCATGTGCTGCATGAGCCGGGCGCGGAATATCCCTTCCGAGCATGGTTCTTCGGTTGGGCGATGGAAGATTGCAACACCAACGTGCCCGGCTTCAGGGGATGTGATGCCATCTTCGCTGCCCGTGCCAAACGACTGGAGGGTCCGTGGGAGGTGTACGCCGGTGATGGCAAATGGGATGCCACAGGTAATCCCCGACTGTGGAGACCGCTGTTTGCGCCGCTGGGTACCTATTTCGACGAGTGGCATAACGGCGACCCCAGCGTGGTGAAGGTGGGTAAGCGCTACTACATGGCTTACAGCGCCACCGGGCACGATAAAGACCGCAAGCCCGACGGCACTCCCTCCGACTCCGACGGCAGTTACCTGTGCATTATGGGCGCGGTCTCCGAGGATGGCATCCACTGGAAACGCTCGGAGAAGCCCATCCTTGCCTACCCGCGCGAGTACGGCAGAAAAGCTATCGAAGGCGATGTGGTGGTGTACGGCTCGTACCACCGCCCCTCCATCCTGTACGAGAACGGCGTGTTCAAAATGTGGTTCGATTACTGGACGCCGCGCGGGGTGGCGATGGGCTACGCGGAGAACCGCGGCGACTTCCTGAACCCCGCCGACTGGCAGGTCATCCGTGCCGGCAAGGAACCGTGCCTGTGGGAGTTTCCCAATCCGGATGTGGTGAAGGTGGGCAAACTCTATTACGCTTACGCCGATGCCAGCGGTTACGCGAATCACCCATGGACCGGGCGCAAGATCGTGGAGGCGGTATCACGCGATGGGCTGAACTGGCAGGTGCTGGGATACATAGAGCCGGACGCCGATGCGCCTGCGATACATGTGCCCGAAGCTCTCGTGCTGAACGAGAAAGGCGCAACCCGCATCTACCTCTTCTACGCCTGCCAGATTGGCGGCGAGCCTGAGTACGATTACCGCTACAACCGCATCCGAACGATGTGGCGGACGGTCTCTGACGAAGAACCTCCGTAAAGGACGTGTGCGTCCTAAGCCACGACGCGCAGCAGGGGATTTGCTCCTGTTGCTTGCTGTTGTTGTTCGGCGAGACGCTTGCGGATGCGGGCAATCACCTTTGCGCGGCTGTGACAGCCCGTCAAACTGCCGTCCTCCAGAAGAGCCTGCCCGGGACAGCGACTGCAGTACTGCTTCACCTCGCAGGTCTGGCACTGCGTGAGGTCATCGGGAGTGATATTCCGCAGGTTCCTCAGCTCACGGGAGCCGTACCATATCTCCAGAACGGACTTCTCGCGCACGTTGCCGCAGGGGACGAGCATCTGCACACAGGGATACACCTCGCCCCATGGGTTGATTGCCATGCTGTTGCGCCCCGCGTCGCACATCTTCACCCTGTCGTCGGGTCCCATGGACGGCAAACCCTTTTTCTTGAACACCCGCTCGTCATCGTACAGTTTCATCAGCTCGTCCATGCCGATGCGCAGGTTGGTGGGACACATATTGCCGTCGTTCATGGGGGCGATGGTGGGGTCAAAACGGTATTCCGCTCCCAGCTGCTGAGCCATCTGCATGATGTCCTCGTATTGCCCGAAGCTGGATGTCGCCAGCGGGCACTTCAGGATAACCCGCTGTCCCAATCCGACCAGCAACCTCACCGCGCGTAGCACGCGGTCGAAGCTGCCTTTTACCTGCGTCATTCCGTCGTGTGTTTCGGCATTGGAACCGTACACGCTGATTTCCACCGTGAACGGCCGCAGGCTGGCTATCCGCTCGGCGACTGTGGGAGTAACAAGCGTGCCGTTGGTGTATATCTTCAGCGCGAACCGCTTCTTGCGAGCGTAACGTGCGATATCGAAGAAGTCTTTGCGCAGAAGGGGTTCCCCGCCCGTCAGCGTGAGGTACAGCGTACCCGCCGCTGCAAGGTCGTCCATCACGCGATACCACTCTTCCGTGGTCAATTCCCCATCGGCGCGTCGGGGATGGTGTTGATAACAGTGCTTGCACCGCGTGTTGCACCGGTGCGTGAGCTCAAACATCACGTTGAAGGGGATATTCCGCTCCACCGTGATGTCCGACAGACGCGCTAGCAGCGAATACTCTTCGCACTCCATGCCGAACCCCTCCTTGCTGTCAAATGTTTAGCAAAGCAATATTCTGACCTGCAGGGCATTTCTCCTGCATGAAGGCGAGTTTGGCGGTTTGCCATTCTTATCAATTCTCTAGCGATTCTATGCATTCTGCGGGCAAAAGGGCTTCCGAAAGATGTACCGTTCGGGTATAATCAGTACACGCCCGACGGCAAGTAATCCGCGTCGGGTCGCAGGGGGCGAAGAAGATGAAGCGTGACCGTTACCAAGAGGATAAATACGAAGAGTTTCAGCCGCCGGAGACCTCCCTGCGTGCGCTAACGCTACTTGACGAAATCCTGCGCGCTCGTCCACCCCAGGATGCCCGGCTCCTGAACTACCTGCTGTTGCTGCGTCATCAGCTGGAGGTGGACGAGAAGCAGTTTCAGGAGGCGCAGAAGGCGCTGCAGGAATACGAGCAGGTGTATGAAAAGCTCACCTCTCCGGCAAACCGTATCGGGGTGTATCTCGGTTCGCCTGCGGACGGCGTTGCCATGATTGCCGTCGGCGACACCGAATACTATGCGAACATCGATCCGAAGATGGACGCCAGCACGCTGAAGGTGGGCACGCGCGTGCGCATCAATGAGGCGTTTGCGGTGGTGGGGGACCTGGGTTACCACCCGCAGGGTCCCATCGTCAAGGTGCAGGAGGTTCTGGAAGACGGTCGCCTGCGCGTGGCATCCGACCCGCAGGGCATGTCGGGACGACTCGTGCTGCGTGGTCATGACCTGGCCGAGGTCACCATCAAGCCGGGTGACGAAGTGCGCATGGAGCCTAACCTGAAGGTGGCGCTGGAGCACTTCGCGCAGCGCGAGGCGCGCGACTACTACTTCGAAGAGGTTCCCGAGATACCCTGGAGCGCCATCGGCGGTCAGGAAGATGCCATCCGCGTCATCCGCGATACCATCGAACTGCCGCTGCTCCATCCCGAGCTGTTCCGCAAGTTCGAGAAGCAGCCGATCAAGGGCATCCTTCTGTATGGACCGCCTGGCTGTGGCAAGACGCTGATTGGCAAAGCCACTGCCTATAACCTGACACAAGAATACCGTCGTCAACTGGGGCGCGATGTGCGCGAGTACTTCATGTACATCAGCGGTCCCAAGATACTGAACATGTGGCTCGGCGAGAGCGAGCGCATGGTGCGCGAAATCTTCGCTGCCGCGCGAGAGAAGGCACGGGAAGGTAATCTGGTCTTCATTTTCATCGACGAAGCCGAGTCCATCCTGCGCGTGCGCAACTCCGGCAGGTTTACCCACATCTCCAACACGGTGGTGCCGCAGTTCTGTGCGGAGATGGATGGGCTGGTCTCGCTGGAGAACGTGGTGGTGATGCTGACGTCCAACCGTCCGGACTATATCGACCCCGCCATCTTGCGTCCAGGGCGCATTGACCGCAAGGTGAAGGTGGCTCGCCCCGACAAGCAGGCGTCGCGGGACATTCTGGCGATTTACCTGCATCCGAACATCCCGCTGGACCCAGCGACGGTGCGCGAATACGGCTCGGAGGAGGCGGCTCGCGAGGCGTTGCTGGACGGCGCGATCGAATACCTGTGGCGCAAGCATCCGGAGACCGAGTTCGTGCAGGTGTACCTGCGCAACGGCTCGGTGGAGACGCTCTACTGGCGCGACCTGGTCAGCGGCGCGCTGCTGAAGTCGGTGGTAGACCGCGCGAAGGACTACGCCATCAAGCGAGCCATCGAGTGCGGCGAGGATAGCGGCATCTCCCTGCCCGACCTGCAGCAAGCCATCCGCACCGAGTACAAGGAGAGCGAAATCTTCCCCAAGTCCGACTCGCAGGAAGACTGGCTGAAGCTGCTGGACTACGAGCCGGACAACGTGGCGGACGTGCGCCCGATTCGCCCACAAGACCGCGAGCGGCAATCGGCGGCGCGGCGGAACATCATTTAGGCGGTGCATCCATGCAGAGGCTGGTCGGGCTGGAGACCGAGTATGGGTTATACATTGAGGGCAAAAACCCCTCGGAGCTGGTGTTCGAGGCGGCGGAGGTGGTGCGCAGCTACAACGCCTCCACCTTCGCCTCCCCGTGGGACTACCGGCGCGAAGACCCACGTAAAGATGCACGCGGCTTCCACGTGGAATATCTGCAAACCGACCCGGTAGACGCCCAGTACGACACGGAAGGCACCGCCTCTGCCTGCATGTCTGCCGAGACACGCAGCGACCGCGTGTTGCCCAACGGTGCGCGCCTCTACAACGACCATGGTCACCCCGAGTACTCCACCCCAGAGTGCGTTAGCTTGCGGGAGCTGGTGGCGCATGACCGCGCGGGAGAGCGCATCGTCTGGTCGTGCGCGCAGGAGTATATGCGCCGCACCGGTTTGAAGGTGCACATTTATAAGAACAACACCGACTTTCACGGCGCGAGCTACGGCTGTCATGAAGGCTACCTGATGCGCCGCAGCGTGCCTTTCGAGCAGGTCATCCGGGGCATGATGCCTTTCTTCGTCACGCGCATCCTGTATGCAGGCGCGGGTAAGGTGGGGGTGGAGACGCCCGGCATCTTCGGTGATGTACCCTATCAACTGTCTCAGCGGGCGGACTTCTTCTCGGTGGAAGCCAGCGTGGACACCCTTTACCAGCGTCCCATTATCAACACGCGCGACGAGCCGCACGCCACCCCGTCACGCTACCGCAGACTGCATGTCATCTGTGGCGATGCCAACATGAGCGAATATGCCACCGCCCTCAAGGTGGGCACGACGCGCCTCGTGACGGAGATGATCGAGATGGGGTGGCAACCGGGCATTGCCATCCGCAACCCGGTGGAGACCATCCGCCGCCTCTCGCGCGACCCGCAGTGGAAGTGGCAAGTGGAACTGGAAGACGGACGCACCCTCCCTGCCATAGAGGTACAACGGCTCTACCTTCGCGAAGCGCAGAGCCGCTTCGCCCATGCCGATACCGAGACGCAGTGGCTTTTGATGGCATGGGAAAGCACGCTCGACGCGCTGGAGCGCGACCCGCAGCAGCTGGCAGATAGCCTGGACTGGGTTGCGAAGAGACTGTTGCTCGAACAGTTCATCGAGAGTGAAGGCGTGGACTGGAAGGAGCCTATTGTGCAAAGTCTGGATTTGGCGTATCATAGTATAGACCCGCAGGACGGCTTGTTCGCGGGGCTGGAACAAATGGGAGCGGTGAGGCGCGTAGTAACAGATAAAGATATCGAGCGAGCGATGTGCCATCCGCCCAGCAGCACCCGGGCGTGGGTGCGCGGCACGCTGGTGGAGCGTTACCCGCAAGCCATCAGCGCAATTACGTGGAGCCGGGTGCAGTTGACCTTCGGCGAGCAGGCGGTGACGCTGGACCTGCGCGACTGGGTGACCCAGCGGGTACCGCAGAAGGTACAGAGACTGGCGAAAGCACATAACCTCACCGAGTTTGTCAACACATTCCGACAGCTACATGCCTCGCGCAAGAGCGAGGAAGAAGGAGGGAACCAGCCATGCAGTGGCGAGCAGACGACCGATTAACCCGAACCATCCCGTCCGACCCCATCACGCGCAAGGGAGGCGAGGAGGGAGGCCCCACCACACCGAAGGTAAGCCGCCCTGATGTGAACGACCTGCTGAAGCGCATGAGGCGCGTGGATCCGGACCAGGCACGACGCTATCGCCAGCGCAGTGGAGAATAAGCAGTGGGAGAGCGACTGTCGGCAAACCACAGCGGGGACTTCATGGCGCTGCTGCGGGCACATGGCTTGTGGCGGGAGCCGGAGGTAATCCCTTCCGAACGGGTCCCGCCGGCGGTACAGGAAGTGCACGGCACTACTGTCATTGCCCTGAAGTACCGCGACGGCGTGCTCAACGTGGGCGACCGCCGTGCCACTTCCGCCAACGCCATCATGTACGACCGCGCGGAGAAGATTCTGCCACTGGATGACTACACGCTCATCGCTATCGCGGGGTCCTACGCGCGGGCAATGGAGATTGTGCGCTATCTGCAACACTCGTTCAAGTACTACGCCCGCACGCAACTGCAGGAGATGAGCCTGGAGGGCAAGCTGGCGGAGGTGTCGCGTGCGCTGGCAGGCAACCTGAGCATGGCGTTGCAGGGCATCGGCTTGTTTATACCGGTCGTCTCCGCCTACGACCTGGAGCGCGGCGAGGGGCGCATCTTCTTCTACGACGGCATGGGCGCACGCTTCGAAAGCGTGGAGTTCGGCGGGGCAGGCTCTGGCTCGGAACGCATTCGTGGCGTGTTCGACTATATCTTGAAAACGAAAGGACCCTTCCACGAGATGACGCTGGAAGATGCCCTGCGCGAATCGCTGCTGCTGCTGGACATCGCTGCCGACCTCGACTCCGCCACCGCGGGCATCGAGAAAGTGCTACCAGTAGCGCGAGCAGTGACCAGCGAAGGCATTCTGGACATCCCGGAGGAACAGTTATCCGACATCCGGGCGAGCCTGAAAAGATAGGTGCCTCATGTAGCCCCAGGCTTTAGCCTGCGCCGAAGTGTCATGCAGGCTGCAGCCAGCGTGAAACGAAGGGCGGATAAGAAGGAGCAATGGTCTACACACCCTACGACTTCAATGAAAGCGTGCGGCATCGCACGGAATATATCGAGGAGCGGTTGCGTGACGGTAGCCCCGTCGCTGGCATCAGCTACGACGGGGGCGTGTTGTTGCTCACCCTGCGCCGCACGCAACGCAAGATTTTCGAGGTCTACGACCGTCTGATGTTTGCAGGATTGGGCAACCAGAGCGACCTGGAGATTATCCGGGTGGGCGCGATCGACTTCGCGCATCAGGAGGGCTACGCCCGCAGTCCCGATGACGTGACCATCCAGCGCGTGGTGGGCTTCGCCATCAGTCCGGGCATCAAGCGGGCGTTTGGAGATGTGCTCAACGCGCCGTTTGTGGTACGCGCCCTCTTTGCCGAAATGGGCAGAAAGCCCGAAGAAGACCTGTTCTACACCCTGAACTATGACGGTGAGTTCGTCTCGCTCAACTGGGCGGCGGCGGTAGCAGGCACGCCGGAGGCGGAGGAACAGATGATACGCCAGCTGGTGCCCGAAGATGCGGAGGGCGCACCCGACCTGCATACGGCGTTACGTCGCGCTCTGCGAGCATGGGCGACCGGCAGGCTGTGGGCGACCGACATGCACCTGCAGGAAGAGGGTGCAGAGAGCCTGACGGAAGAACGCATCGAGGCGTTCCTGCGGGAGCAGCTGCAAGACCTGCAGGTCGAGGCGGCGATTCTCGACCGCTTCACCAAGCGCGAGCGCAAGTTCCGCCTGCTGAAAGAGGACGAAATCCGTCCCGTGCTGCCACAGTAGCGTCGGAACAGAACGGGTTCCAAGCAACACGCGGAGGTGCAGGCAAATGGAAAACCGGATTTTCGGTATCGAAACAGAGTTTGGGTGCTTCGTCCGTGACGAAAGCGTGGGCAGACCCGAGCGGGTGGTGGAAAAGGTCAAAGACTGTGTGTTCTACCGCCTGCGCCGTGGGCTGATCGACCTGCACAGCCGCGACTTTGCCTTTGAGCCTGCGCGCGGAGGCGGGTTCCTCATCAACGGCGGGCGCCTGTACATCGACGCGGTGGGCGACCATGAGGAGTATGCCACCCCGGAGTGCTCGCGCCTGTCCGACATCGTGGCGCACGAAAAGGCGGGACAGCGTATCCTGCTGGAAGCGTTACAGGCGCTCGGCTGGCAGGACAAGGTCTCCTTCTACAACAACGCCGTCGACCACTTTGGCGGGCATACCTTTGGCTGTCACGAAAACTACCTGGTCAGCATCGAAGACCGTTACTTCCTTGACTCGTTGTATAACCTGTTGCCCTTCCTGGTTACCCGGCAGATTTTTGCGGGCACGGGACGTGTGGGCGGACATCGCCTGAACTATAACGACTTCTCGAACAACATCATGGACCTGAGCGAACATGAGATGGACTACGTGTGGGTGAGCCGCTTCTACGCGGTGGAGATCGACCCCACGGTGGAGTTTCAGCTCTCTCAGCGGGCGGACCACATTGTGAAGACCATCTCTTCGCGCGTGCGCTTCAACCGTGCCATCATCAACCCCAAGTGGGACAGCTACTACTCCTACAACAGCATGCACCGCCTGCACATCCTGTTCGGCGAGGGCAACATGAGCGAATACGCCACCGCCCTCAAAATCGGCACCACCAGTCTGGTGCTCGACCTGCTGGAGCGCAACCTGATTAAGCCCGACGTGCGCCTCGCCGACCCGCTGGAAGCCCTGCGCAGTGTCAGCCGCGACCCCACCTGGCGGTGGATTGTGCGCCGGCACGACGGCTCTACCATCCGCGCGATCGACCTGCAGCGCATCTACCTCGAAACGGCAAAGCAACACCTCACCGGGCGCGATGAGGATACCGACTGGGTGCTGCGCGAGTGGGAATACGTGCTGGACGCCCTCGAGCTCGACCCCATGAGCCTGGACGATCGCCTCGACTGGGTGGCGAAGCGCAAACTGCTCGATACCTTCCGGCAACAGGAGGGTTTGCTCTGGCACGACGACATCATGTTCAGCCTGGATATGGAGTACCACAACACCGACCCCTCGCGCGGACTGTACTACGGTCTGGTGGAGGCGGGGCTGATGCAGCGCATCGTCACCGATGAGGACATCCAGAACGCCACTACCAACGCTCCTGATAACACCCGCGCCTACGGGCGCAGCCGCGCCATCCAGCACCTGCTAGCCTCCCGCAACAGGGCGTATATCGTGGACTGGGATATGGTCTACGTGGACAAAGGGCGGCAGCTGGAACTGCGCAACCCCTTCCGCACCTACGAGAAAGAGTCGGAGCGGTTTATCCGCAGCCTGTAAGGGAGCGCGCACCGCGTGCCCAATCTGCCTACAGCGATTAACTCTTCGCGTGAGAAATCGCATTCAATTGCCCCTCTCCCACAGCGTGGGAGAGGGGCACGGGGTGAGGGCTAACACAACTCCCCTCTCCCACAGCGGGGGAGAGGGGCCGGGGGTGAGGGCTACTCATCCCCAATCGCGCCAAAGTTCTTCACGAGGATACCGAAGTCGAACAGCGTGACCTCTTCATCTCCGTCCAGGTCAGCGTCGGGGTTCCAGTTGCCGTCGCCGGGCACGGAGCCGAATGCCGCCACCAGCGCGCCGAAGTCAAAGAGCGTGACCTCGTTATCGCCGTCGATGTCGCCGTTGAGCAGCTCGATGCTCAGGTCGGTGACACTGCCGCCGCTGGTATCTACGGCAAGCGTGCGACGCAGCCAGTGGCTCACCTTCACCGAAATGTCAAACACGCCGCGGCGGGGAGCGGTGAAGCGGAAAGTACCCCCCTCGCCAAGCGCGACATCCACTGTCTGGAAGGGCGTGGTTCCGCCCGGCTCGCGCAGCTCGAAGGTGATGCTGGAAGGCAGCACCCCACCGTAATCGCCGAAGGCGATGGTTCCGCCCACCTTCGGCATGGCGAAGGGGTTGCGTGCCAGCACCACACGCCCATCGGAACCGCCGTAGGCAAACGTCTCCCCGTCGGGGGAGAAGGCGACCGAGTAAACGGCGGAGCTGGTCTCCTGATTATACATGGCGAGCTGAGCACCGTCAGACACCCGCCACAGGCGCACGGTGCCGTCTCGTCCGCCCGATACCAGAATCTGCCCATCGGGACTGAAGCTGACGCTGTACACCCAGTTGGTATGCCCGGTCATTGTGCGCAACAGCGCACCATCGGATACGCGCCACAGGCGCACGGTGTTATCGAAGCTGGACGAGACCAGCAGGCTTCCGTCCGGCGAGAAGTCGACTGCGGTGATTCCGCTGCCATGCCCTGTCATTGTGCGTACCAGCACACCATCCGACATCCGCCAGATGCGGATGCCCCCGTTCTGCCCTCCTGAAGCGACCAGGCTACCGTCCGCAGAGAAGGCGATGCACCGAATCCACTCGGGGCTGCTGATGGTTCTCACCGGCGTGTTGTTGGGTATCTGCCAGAACTTGATGAGACCATCGGTACCGCCGGTAGCCACCAGACTGCCGTCAGGCACATAGCGCGCGGCGTACATATACGCGCTGTGCCCCAGGAAGCTGGCGAGCAGATTGCCGCCGGTCACGTTCCAGAACTGCACGGTGCGCTCGAACAGCACATCGGTGAGGGTGCTGCCATCGGGCGCAATCGCCAGCCCGCGAACTGCTGTGCCGCATGAGAAGTTCCTGAGCAGTGCACCATCAGAAGCGCGATAGACTTTGGCGGTGGTGTCTTCGCTGCCCGATGCCAGCAGGCTGCCATCTGCGGTGAAGCTGAGCGCGTTTACCCAGCTGGTGTGCTGTTTGACCATCCACACGATGTCGGGGGTCCCCTGCGCGTACAGTGGCGTTATCTGGATGACGAACACGAGGAGCAAAGCGAACCGGGTTACAAAGCGCCAAAGCATGTTGCACACTCCTTTCCCTCAGAGATATGGCTCCTTAAGCCGCCCCCATTATAGGTGTCTCAACCGAGATTTGTCAAGCAATCTGGAAGATGAAAACGAAAAGCGGCGACCATTGCGCGAACGAACACCTCCAGCCGCAGAAGTTGTCAAGATTGTAAAGGATGAGCGCAGGTAGGAACCTCTTGCCCTTTGGCGAAGCATCGAACCAGTCCTTAACACAACACCCGGTAGGAGGTGGAGATGACGCGCGCCATGAAGGTTTTGTGGACCTCCCTCTTTGTGTGTGCTCTGTTTGTGAGTATGAGCCAGGCGGATTCGCTCGAGGAGGGCTTCCGCAACCCTCCCAACTCCGCGAAACCGCATACCTGGTGGCACTGGGTGAATGATAATATCGCCAAAGAAGGTATCACCGCCGACCTGGAGGCGATGAAGCGCGTGGGCGTCGGCGGAGCGCAGATATTCAACGTGGATGTGGGTGTGCCTTCCGGCGGCGTGACCTTCATGAGCGACCGCTGGCGCGAGATGATACGACACGCCGTGAAAGAGGCGAACCGGCTCGGACTGGAGCTGTGCATCCACAACTGCGCCGGATGGTCGAGTAGCGGCGGTCCGTGGGTCAAGCCCGAGCACGCGATGCTGATTGTGGTCACGCGGGCAGTGCAGGTGCAGGGACCGCAACGCTTTTCCGAGCAGCTACCTCAACCGGAAAGAAGAGCGGGGTTCTACCGCGATATCGCCGTGCTTGCCTTCCCCACCCCCACAGGCAACCTGCGCATCCACAACCTGCGCGGCAAAGCGGCATACGAGCGACAGGACGGCATCCAGCCGGTTGCTGAATCCGGTGCCTCTGCCGAGAGCGTCGTTCCCGCTGAAAAGGTGTGGAATCTCACTGCCTTGCTGGACGCAGACGGAAGGCTGACGTGGGATGTACCGGAAGGCGACTGGACCATCCTGCGCATCGGCTACACGCCCACCGGCAAGGATAACCACCCCGCCACACCGGAAGGACGGGGACTGGAGGTAGACAAGCTCAGCAAGGAAGCACTGGACGCGTTCTGGAACGACGGCATGATGGCGACGGTGCTGCGCGACATCGGGGCGCTGGCGGGTAAAACGTTGAACAATGCGCTGGTGGACAGCTACGAAGTCGGCAGCCAGAACTGGACGCCCCGCTTCCGTGAGGAGTTCTACCGTCGGCGGGGCTATGACCTGCTGCCTTTCCTGCCGGTGTTCGCGGGATACGTGGTGGGTTCACCGGAAATCTCCGAGCGATTCCTGTGGGATGTACGCCAGACCGTGTCGGAGATGTTCGTGGAAAACTACTACGGGCACTTTTCCGAGCTGTGCCGCAAGCACGGATTGCTTTTCTCCACCGAACCGTACGGCAACGGCACGTTCGACGACCTTGCCGCCGGCGGACGTGCCGACATCCCCATGGGCGAGTTCTGGATAGGCGGCGGCGCACACGAAACCGCCAAGCTCGCTGCTTCCGCCGCGCACATCTACGGCAGGACAATCGTCGGGGCGGAGGCTTTCACCGCCACCCCCGAGCTGGGCAGGTGGCAGAACGACCCCTACTCCATGAAAGCTCTGGGCGACCATATCTTCTGCCTGGGCGTCAACCGTTTCATCTTCCATCGCTACGCACACCAGCCATGGCTGAACGTCAAGCCCGGCATGACGATGGGTCCCTGGGGCTTTCACTTTGAGCGCACCAACACCTGGTGGGAGCCGGGCAGAGCGTGGCTGAAATACCTTGCCCGCTGCCAGTATCTGCTGCAGCAGGGGCGGTTCGTGGCGGACATCGCGATATACGTGGGCGAACACCAGCCGATTTCCGCACCCTTCCGACCCGATTTGCGGGCGAAAGGCTACGACTACGACTGCCTGAACAAAGAGGTGTTGCTGAGAGCAACGGTGCGCAACGGAAGAATAGTCCTGCCCAGCGGGATGACCTACCGTGTGCTGGTGTTGCCCGACAGCCGCTTCATGACGCCGCGCGTGCTGCGTAAGGTGGCAGAGCTGGTGCGGGCAGGAGCGGTGGTCATCGGTCCGAAGCCCGAAAAGTCGCCCAGCTTGAGCAGATACCCGCAGTGTGACCAAGAGGTTCGCCGCCTGGCAGATGAGGTCTGGGGCAACTGCGATGGCGTGAAGGTGAAGGAACACGCTTACGGCAAGGGCAAGGTCGTCTGGGGCAAATCGGTCGAGCAGGTGCTTGCAGGGATGCGTGTTCCCCCCGACTTTGAAGCATCTCCCGGCACCCGAATCGATTTCATTCACCGCGTGGTGGGCGACACAGACCTTTACTTCGTCTCCAACCAGCGGTATCGCACGGAGGACCTGGAATGCACGTTCCGGGTGGCAGGCAAAGTGCCCGAGCTCTGGTACCCCGACACCGGCAAAACCGAGCCTGCGCTCGTTTATCGGGTGGTTGGTGGGCGCACGGTGGTTCCTCTGCGACTGGACCCGGCAGGGTCGGTGTTCGTGGTGTTCCGCAAGCGGTTGTCGCCGACCCTGCACTTTGCGACGGTACAGGCTCCGGGTGTGGGCAAGACAGCTCGCCCCTCGCAACTGGTCATCCGCAGGGCAGTATATGAGGCGGTCGACGGAGCGGGGTCTGCCGATGTCACCGCCCGTTTGCAGGCGATGGTACGCAACGGTACGCTCTCCGTGAACGTGAACAACATCACCATGGGCGGAGATCCTACCCCCTTCCACTACAAGCGCCTGCGCGTGGAGTATACGCTGGACGGCAAAGAATACAGTATCATCGTCAATGAGAACGCCGACCTCGACATCCCTGCCCGCGAAACGGCAGGCGCAATACCCGCTTACTCTGTCCGTCTCCTGCCGAATGCCAGGGTAGAGCTGCTGGCATGGCGAGCAGGAGACTACACCCTGCGCCTGCCATCCGGAAAAACCATCCGTGTCCGCAACGACAGGTCTGCACAGGTGATGCCGGTAACAGGCAAATGGACGGTGCGCTTCCCGAAGGGCCGGGGCGCGCCGGAGAAAGTGGTGTTTGACCGCCTGATTTCGTGGACGGAGCATCCGCACCCGGGCGTGCGCTACTTCTCCGGAACTGCCCGCTATGAAAAGGCGTTGCAGATACCGCCCTCATGGATTGTGCCCAACCAGCGGCTGTATCTGTCGCTGGGCGAGGTCAAAAACCTGTGCGAGGTGTGGCTGAACGGCAAGTACCTGGGCATTCTGTGGAAACCACCGTTCCGTGTGGACATTACCGACGTTGTCCGCCCGGGTCTGAACAGGCTGGAGGTACACGTAACCAACCTGTGGGTCAACCGCCTCATCGGTGACGAGCAGTACCCTGACGACTGCGAATGGCAGGGAAGCCAGCTGAAAGCCTTCCCACACTGGTTCGTGGAAGGCAAACCGCGTCCCGTGCCACAAAGGTTGACCTTCACCACCTGGAAGCACTGGCAGAAAGATGACCCCTTGCGCCCATCCGGTCTGCTGGGAGAGGTAGAGGTTTATGCCGTAAGAAGTCACACCATCAGGGCGCAATGAGGCAGGTTACCGAAGATTCGCTGAACAAACACGCCGCGACAGAGGC
Organism: Bacillota bacterium; assembly: GCA_023511455.1. Taxonomy (NCBI): domain Bacteria; kingdom Bacillati; phylum Bacillota; species Bacillota bacterium. Next base: position 76,340 of record JAIMBJ010000008.1, on the reverse strand, counting down.
AAAAGCGGTCGGTTGAGACTCTTGCAGGGGGGGCGAACCTCCTGACGAGCTAAGCCCTCCCCCGTCTTCCCGCTATGGTCAGGAGAAAACGAGCAAACGGCTTACCGCTCGCAGGAGGTTGCACCTTGCTATCATGCGCGGTACCGCTCTTGCAGGGTTATTCTGCTTCTTCCTCGCGGTTCAGCCAGCGCGTGCGTCGGGCGTAGTGACGCAGGGTGCTTTCGCTGTATGTCAGCGTCAACCCATGCAGAGGATGTTCCTGCCAGCACCGTCGGATGGCTTCGCAGGCGCGGAGAAACAGCTTGTGCGCTGCCTGCTTGCTGATACCCCAGTACTTTCCTATCTCTTCGAAAGTGTAACCCCGCAGGAAAAGCTCGATCACCTGACGCTGGCGCGGGGTCAAAGGGGCTACTTGCAGCATGATGGCAATCTCGCGCCGTCGCAGAAATCCCACCGCGTCCACCTGAGCATGGTGATGCAGAGGATACAGGCGCGATGCCCACTGCGCGTCTATCTGCTCACGCTTCGTGGTGCGCGCCTCCGAGTAGGCAGGATAGTGTTCGTCACGCCCTGCCAGTTGCAACAACAGGTCAGACAACGCTTCCAGGTTCACATATCGCTCGTGTCCTCTCAACAGTGTTCCCTCCACACAGAATAGTATACAAAAGTATACATCTTTTTATGGCTTTTGTCAAGGCTTCTTTTTCACCATACTTTCCTGTACAATGGAAGTATGATTTCACTGGGTCATCCACTCTTCATGGCGATTATCGCCACCATTGTTGCCGCGCTGATTGGCGGGGCGGCTGCCCATCGGCTGCGCGTGCCTGTCATCATCGGCTACATCAGCGCGGGGGTATTGCTGGGGGTGCTCAACCCGGTGCTGCACATGGATTCTGCTGCCGTACACACCGTATCCGAGCTCGGTGTCGCGTTGATGATGTTTGTGGTGGGGATGGAGCTCTCCCTGCGTGACCTGTTGCGATCGGGGGGCAGGCTGGCTGTGGCGGGCGGGATACAGATTGCACTCTCGATTCTTTTGGGCTACCTGCTGATGACCCTGCTGGGCTGGGAATGGTTCCCTGCGCTGGTGGCGGGATGTGTGGTGGCAATGAGCAGCACCGTCGTGATGATAAGGCTTTATGAACGGCAGGGGGATATCGGGAGTACCGCGTCGGTGCTGGCTATGGGAATTGCCATCACGCAGGACCTTGCGCTCATCGTGCTGGTAGGGATGCTGCCAGTGCTGGCGGACTTTACCCCCGAACGGATTTCCTTGCTTGGGGGTACGTTGCTGCGCTCGGTGCTGGTGCTGGTCGCTGCCTTCCTGCTGGCAACACGATTCATTCCTGTTCTGCTGCGCCACGCGGTTCAGTGGAACTCCCGCGAGCTGTTCCTGCTGCTGGCGGTAAGTCTCTGCTTCGCGACGGCGCTTGGCACGCACGCACTGGGCTTCTCGATGGCGCTGGGTGCGTTTCTCACGGGACTAATCATCAGCGAGTCCGAGTACAGTCGTCAGATCGTGGCAGAAGTGGTTCCCATCCGCGACGTGTTCGCTATCTTCTTTTTCGTCTCGCTGGGCATGCTCATGGACCCCGCCGCGTTGACGTCCCAGTGGATGGAGGTGCTGCTCCTACTGGTGCTCATTGTGTTGGGCAAGGCGCTGATTATTGTCTGGCTCATCCGCACCATCGGTTTTCCCATACGCATTGCGGTAACGGTGGGGTTATCGCTGGCGCAGATTGGGGAGTTCTCGTTTGTGATTGCAGAAATGGCTCGTACGAAGAACTGGTACACCCTCAGCGAGTACAACACCATCCTCGCCGCATCGGTCATCTCGTTGCTTCTATCCCCGATGCTTTTCGCATTGTCGCCGGTGATTTCGCGCATGGCGGCGCGCTTCGTGCGCGGAGAGCGTTTTCGGGAGCTGCGCGAGGAGATACAGGTACAGCGTAGCGTGATGCGGGACCATGTGATCCTATGCGGATTCGGCAGGGTGGGTAGTCGTGTGGCTCAGCAGCTGCTGGGGCGAAAGGTGCCCGTAGTGGTGATTGACCTGGACCCTGAAAGCATCCTGCGAGCGCGCAACCAGAACATCCCCACCATCTACGGCGACGCCGAGGCGCGCGAGGTGCTGGAGTTGGCGAACCCACACACCGCCTCTATCGCCATCCTGACCATGCCAGAGAGCAGTAGCGCAATGGTGGCGGCACGTCGCCTGAAGGAGATTAACCCCCAATTGACCGTTCTGGCACGCACCCACGACGAAGGCAAAATCGCCGACCTGCGCCGGTGCGGGGTAGACCATGTGGTCTTTGCCGAAGAGGAGACTGCCAGGGTGATTGTGCGTCTTGCCCTCGGCTCGGTGGTGAAGAAGGGCGAGTGGGAAGGCTGAAAGCAGGAGATTACCTCATCACCCACGAAGCAAGAGCCGAAACGATGCGAAGGAGGGGAAGTACCATGCCTCGGTTGTTCGGCAAAGAGTTCTCCGTGCAAGAGCTGCTGCAAAAGGTCGGTGACATCTCGCAAATCGCCCGGGTGAAGCCGGTACGCCTGATAGAGGGTGTGGAAGACGGCGTACTGGGCTTTGATTTTATGACCGGCAGTGGGCTGACCTTCAGCGTGCTTGCCAGCCGCGGGATGGACATCTCGGCAGCGCACTACAAGGGCAAACCGCTGGCATGGCGTTCCGCTACCGGCGATGCCCATCCGTATACCTACGAGCCGGAGAAGTTCGGCTGGCTGCGCGGTTTCTACGGTGGACTGGTCACCACCTGCGGCTACAGCACGATGGGCTTTCCCAGTGAGGACGACGGACAGCAGCTGGGCTTACATGGAAGGGCATCCTACACGCCAGCTTATCACCTCGCATGGGGCGGAGAATGGCACGGCGAGCAATACGTGCTGTTTGCACAGGGCTGTCTGCGCGAGGCAATCGTGTTCGGGGAGAACCTGCAGCTCACCCGCCGTATCGAAACACAGCTGGGCGCAACATGGCTGCGCATTCATGACGTGGTGAAGAACCTCGGTTACAAACGCACTCCGCACATGATTCTGTATCATATCAACCTGGGCTGGCCCGTGGTGGACGAAGGCGCGGAAGTGGTGCTCCCCAGTCAGGAGGTAACCCCGCGCACCGAAATCGCCGCGAAGGACATCGGCATTTGGAACCGACTGATTGCGCCCACTCCCGGCTTCTACGAGCAGGTCTACTTCCACAAGATGGGCGCGAAGGCAGACGGCTCGGTGGTCTGCGGGATTGTGAACCGCGCCTGTGAGGGCGGTTATGGCGTATACGTGCGCTACAACCGCAATGAACTGCCCTACTTCACGCAGTGGAAGATGATGGGACAGGGCGAGTACGTGGTCGGCTTGGAGCCGGGCAACGCGCTGGTACAGGGACGGGTGGAAGAGCGAGCCGCCGGACGCCTGCAGTATCTGGAGCCGGGCGAGGAGCGCACCTACACGCTGGAAATCGGCGTGCTGGACGCTGCGGAAGCCATCGAGCAGTTCGAGAAGGACGTGAAGGACTGCACCGGCTGAACGCCATGAGAGGTGAGGTAAACTGAAGACAGAGGATGTAACCAGTACGATGGACAATATGCACGTCACCCTGCCAAAACGGGAGCTGGAAGAGTTCTGCCGGCGCTGGAAGGTTCGCGAAATCGCTGTGTTCGGCTCGGCGTTGCGCCAAGACTTCTCAACCGACAGCGACGTGGACGTTCTCGTCGACTTCCAACAGGATGCGGACTGGAGCTTACTGGATCACGTGCAGATGGAGCGTGAGTTGGAACGACTGCTCCAGAGAAAGGTCGACCTCATTACCAAACGTGCTCTGATGAGAAGCCCGAATTGGGTAATCCGTCGCGAAATCTTGAGAACAGCGCGGGTTGTGTTCCTTGCTTCCGAGGAATCCGATGTTTCGTGATGAAGCCACTTTGATAGATATCATCAGTTCTGCTCGATTGGTGAAGCTCTTTGTAGCGGGGTTGACCAAAGAGCAGTTTCTGGGCGATATCAAGACCCAATCCGCAGTGTTGTATCAGCCGCTGGTCATGGGAGAGGCAGTCAAGCGACTTTCGCGGGAGTTTCGCTCACTCCATCCCGAGGTTCCATGGCAACTGATTGCCGGTATGCGGGACCACCTGATTCACGGCTACGACGTTATTGACTGGGAGGAGATTTGGAAAACTGCAACCCGAGACGTTCCTGACCTGCTGACACAAATCGAGCATCTGTACCCCGAAGAGTCTGGTCAATCGTTGTGACTCTCCGGTCGGATTTTAGAGACATCATTCAACGCAGGTAAACAATGATGATGCGTGGGGTTGTCCAGACAGCGTTGGTGTTCTGCATGGCGTCTCTGCTGATGGCTCAGCCACAGGGCGAGACACCTGAAGCCTTCCTGAAACGCACGCAGTGGTGGCGTGAGGCGAAGTTCGGCATGTTCATCCACTGGGGCATTTATGCCGTACCCGCCGACGCCACCGACCTGCAGGGGCGCAAAACCATCGCCGAGTGGTACCTGAGCAACAAGCAGATGCAGGTGCGCGATTACGAGAAGTTCGCTGCTCAGTTCAACCCGGTGAAGTTCAATGCCCGCGAGTGGGTGCGTATGGCGAAAGAGGCCGGCATGAAGTACATCGTGATTACCAGCAAACACCATGATGGCTTCTGCATGTTCGACACGAAGCTAACCGACTACAATATCGTCAAAGCGACCCCCTTCGGGCGCGACCCCATGAAGGAGCTGGCGGCGGAATGCAAGCGGCAGGGCATCAAACTCTGCTTCTACTACTCTATCATGGACTGGCACCATCCCGATTACCTGCCCCGCCGTCCGTGGGAACGTGATGTACGTCCCGCCGCCGGTGCCGATTTGAACCGCTACATCGACTTCATGAAAGGGCAGCTGCGCGAGCTGCTGACCAACTACGGACCCATTGGCGTGCTGTGGTTTGACGGCGGATGGGAGCATAACGCGCAGGAACTGCGCTCGGCGGAAGTGAACGCCTTCATCCGCAGCCTGCAGCCGCAGATTCTCATTAATGACCGCAACCACCTGCCCGAAGACTTCTCCACGCCGGAGCAAACCATCCCGGCAGGCGCACTGCCCGGTGGGCGGCTGTGGGAAACCTGTATGACCATCAATGATACCTGGGGCTACGCCAAAAACGACACCAACTGGAAATCGGCGGAAGACCTCATCCGCAAGCTTTGCGACATCGCCCACAAGGGAGGTAACTTCCTGCTGAACGTGGGACCGACCGCTGAGGGCACATTCCCCGAACCGATTGTGGAGCGTCTGCAGCGCATCGGGCAGTGGATGAAGGTGAACGACAAAAGCATCTACGGCACCACCCAGAGCCCTTTCCGCAAGCTGTCGTTTGACGGAAGATGCACCGCCAAAGGCAACACGCTGTACCTTCACGTCTTCACCTGGCCCGATGGCGACCTGCGCGTGGAAGGTCTGGAGACGAAGGTGCTAAGTGCCCGCGCCCTGCTGGGCAACGAACCGCTGAAGGTGCGCACCGAACATGTGCAAAACGGCAACGGCTACACGGTGGTTTACATCTCCAGACCGAAACGTATAGACCCCGCCGCGACGGTGGTGGAACTGAAGTTAGCGGGTAAGCCGGTGGTTGCGCAGGTGGCTTCGGTTATCCAGCCAGATGCCCGAGGTGTACTTCTGTGCCACGCGCGTGATGCCGAGGTACACGGCCAAAGTGCCCGGTACGAGCAGGGCGACGGCAAAGACAATATCGGCTTCTGGACAAACGCTTCCGATTACGTCACGTGGACTATTTCCGTACCCGCACGGGGCAGGTATAAAGTCACCGTGACCTATGCCTGCCCGCCGGAGAACGCGGGAAGCCGGTTTCATATCGGCATTGAGGGCAGACAACGGCTGGAAGGCGTTGTCGAAGCCACCGGCTCGTGGACTGCGTTTAGGGACTTCCCGCTGGGCGAGTTGACCCTGCCTGCCGGCAGGCAGGTGCTGTCCGTTCGGGTGACCGAGATGCCCCGCGGGGCGGTCATGAATCTGCAGAAAGTGGTGCTGGAGCCACTGCAATAGACCGTGCACCCCATGGAGGGCGAGGCTCCCGCCGAGCCGTGTTGCCTGTTTTCTCGGCTCACCGGAAGTTTCGCCCTCCGGTTACACGATGTCCTAATCCTGCAACGCCTGCACCGCGTCGGCGATTCGGGCGAGACCGTTGTGGATGGTATCCAGCGAACAGGCGTAGGACAACCGGATGTTCTCGTCCGCGCCGAAGCCACTGCCCGGCACCACCGCCACCCGCGCCACTTCCAGCAGGTACTCCGCGAAGGCGTCGGAGTTGTTGATGAGACGGTCGCCCCAGCGTTTGCCGTAGAGAGCCGACACGTTGGGGAAGGCGTAGAAAGCCCCACCGGGTTCGGCGCAACGGAAGCCGGGGATGCGGTTCAATCCGTCCACAATCGCCTGCCTTCGCTCGGCGAACGCCGCGACCATCTGCTTCACCGTGTCCTCCGGTGCTTGCAACGCTGCCAGTGCCGCCTTCTGCGCAATCGAGGTGGGGTTGGAGGTGGACTGGTCCTGAATGCGCGTCATGGCGGCAATGAGTTCTCGCTCCGCCGCCGCGTAACCGATGCGCCAGCCGGTCATCGAGTACGCTTTGGACATACCGTTGACCAGGATGGTGCGTTTCTTGACTTCCTCACCCAAACTGGCGATGCTAACATGTTCATGCCCATCGTACACCATCTTTTCGTATATCTCGTCGGAGATGATGTACAGGTCATGCCTGAGCGCGAGAGCGGCAATCTCCTTAAGCCTTTGGCGATGGAACACCGCGCCCGTTGGGTTGCACGGGCTGTTCACCACGATTGCCCGTGTTCGCGCACTTATCTTCTCGCGGATGGCGTCGATGGTGGGTACAAAGCCGGTGCTCTCGTCAGCATAGACAAACACCGGCACGCCGTCAGCCAGCTTCACCATCTCCGGGTAGCTCACCCAGTAGGGCGCGGGGATAATCACCTCGTCGCCGGGGTCGCAGATGACCTGAAAGGTGTTATAGAGAGCATGTTTGCCCCCGCAGGTAACGATAATCTGATTGGGCTCGTACTTCAGTCCGTTATCGCGCCAGAGTTTGTCGCAAATCGCTTTGCGCAGTGGCTCGATGCCGGCGGTGGGGGTATATCTGGTGAAGCCCTCTCGCAGGGCGGTAACTGCCGCTTCCTTGATGAACTCCGGCGTGTCGAAGTCGGGTTCTCCGGCTCCAAAAGACAGCACGTCGATACCATCCTCGCGCATCTTGCGCGCTTTGGCGGTGATGGCGAGGGTGGGCGAAGGGCTGGTGCGTTGTGCTCGCTGCGAGATGAACATGCGAACCTCCTTAGAGTGTCATGGCGTCGTTTTCGGGCATGGGTTGTACGCGGGCGAACTGCCCGTAAATCTCACGTAACGGCACACCGGGGCGGAACCGTTTGCGGTATTGCGATAGGGCGAACTGGAATACCTGCGCTATCAACGGGTCCCAGAGATGATACACCTCCTGCACATCCTCAGGAGGTATTAACAGCACCCCATGCGACTCGCTACTGTCCGGTATCGCCATGAAGTGCGCCACCTCTCCGATGAACACCGGCGCGTACCAGCGGGTGCCGTCCGCCTCCTGCAGCAGGTAGACGCCCAACGGCTCCAATTTATTTAACACGATGCCAGCCTCTTCCTGCGCCTCGCGGCGGATGGCTTGCTCCGGCGTTTCCCCTTCCTGCAGATGACCACTGGGCACACTCCAGCCGCGCCCCTCGATGTCGCTGAGCACGACTCTGTCACCGAAGAAAGCGAACAACAAAACCGCGTGCACCGGCTGCAGACCCCGCCACGTGCGGCGCGGGCGAAACGTGACCACCTTCTCATGCCAGCGTACGGTTGGGAACTTGACGGAAGCCATTCGCACTCCTTCCCATTTGGGTCTCGTTCCTTATTATCACCTGCGAGAGTGCCTGGCGTCAAGGGCGCGTGCTATCCGCTCGCGTACTGCCTCGAGCCTCTTCGGGTCCTTCTCAAACTCTGTGAGGCTGCGGGTCAGCTCCCGAATCGCCTCCTGCGTCGCGGTGGCACCGAACTCCTTCTCATAGAGCGTGAGATATTCATAGTCCTCTGTCCCATCGCAGATGAGCTCGAGACGAATGGAGGTCACAGGACCATACACACCTGCCCGCTTGCCCGGGTACACCAGTGAGCCGTCGCCATACACCTGCGGGTTAATGTTTTTGACGGTTGCAATGTCTTCCCAGGGGTCTTGCGTGCTGTTGGGGTCCCACCAGATGGTGTTCCAGTAGAGCAATCCCTGTACCCCAAACATCTTCTGCTGCCAGAAGAGGATGCGATGGTCAATCCCATCCATATCCACGAAGAAGTTGGCATAGGGTTTGCCCGGTCCGCAGCAGACATACCACCACACCTCCTCCCCCCGTTGCTGACGCTCCCGCAGCAGGTCGGGCTGGAAGAAGGGTGTGACAGGGCACCAGATGTTGACCTGCCCGTCCAGCAGTACCTCTGGTCGCTTTTCGGGGTCGAAGTCGGGATTGCGAAAATAGGGCGAAACGATTTTCAAAGAGGGGTCTATCCTTTGAATGCGCTGACAGACCTCCACAAGGCGGTCATACTGTTCGCGGGTGACAGGCTCATCCACCACGTAGAAGTATCCCTTCTCCAGCCAACCGCCCTGCCTCAGATGGTCTACGGTTCGGCGCAGCTGCGCCTCGTCGTCGCTATAGGGGATGATGAAGCTGGTCAGGCGCGGGTCGCTCAGATATTTCCCCGCCTCCGGCGAGAAGATGTCCACCGGTATCGAGAAGGGCGAGATTCGGCGCGACACCAGCAGTTCCCAGTATCGCTGCATTAGCTTGCGGTGTGAACCGCTCTGGGATGACACTCCATGGTGACGGGCAATACCATCGCCCCACAGCCCGAAAGCGGTACGCATCGACGGCTTCAGCGGGATTTCAAAGCTCCACACCCGCAGTTGTATCGGTATGAGGTGTCGTTCGCCTCCGGTCATTTCCAGTTCTATCTCACCGCGATACTGCCCGGGACGGGCGTCACGGGGCACCTCAATGCTTACCCACAGAGGCTGGTTCTGATTCGGTTCCAGATCCACGGGCAATCGCAAGGGTGGTAGAGGGTCCGGGTATTTGCGACCGTGTGCGGGTAGATGGATGTACGCCACCCGGTAGATAGCTATCGCCTCTGCCCCCAGACGAACACCTCTACCGGCTTGAAGGTCGCTCACTTTGACATTGACCAGCTGTGCCTTGTGTGAGGGGCGCAGTACGATTTGCGCTGCCTCTCGTTCGCCCCGCGCGGCGGACAGACGCAAAACCTTTTCGGCAGAACCAGGAGGGGCCTCGTCCTGAAAGACCTTCTGCATGGCGGACGCCACCCATACCTGACAAAGGGGCTGGTCTGCCAGGTTAGCGGCTACGGGCAAACAGGCTATCAGTGCTGTGCAAAACACGGGTAAACCCACCACTGTTCACACCTCCGGAAGGGTATCTATCGAGCTTACTCGTTAGGCGCGGGCAGGCAGCCATCCTGCCCCAGATACACCAGATGCGTCGGGCAATGACATTCGCTCGAGCCGAAGCCACGCGCTATCACCCGGGCAGCAGGCAGGGCGAGAGTTTGCCGATTGAGGGCACACTCGCTTCGCCCACCGCCAAGAAAGAGGCGAACGTCTTCGACCACAGCATGTCGCATCAGGTAGTCGATATGCCAGCGCAGGCGTTTCTGTGTGCGCAGGTGGCGGGCGAGGCGCCTCCGCAAGCCTCCCAGCGCACTGCCCGTGTATACATATCTGCCTGCGGGAAATCGAAAGACCCCCAGCGCACCCACTCGCAGGGTGATGTCTTCCGGCAGAAACAGCACCAGTTGATATACCCCACGCTCATTGGGTATGGCATCAAATTGGAACATCTTCGCGTACTCCGTGAACCGGTTGCAGGTTGTGCCGGACAAGCCATGTGGAGGGTGAACCTCCGGGTGAACCTCCCCCACCCAACCTCCCCCCGAGGGGAGGAGTTTTGCGAACCGGCAGGAGCCTCGCTGCCCACGAGGGCATGATTCACCGTTCTTCTGTCAAATTAATACCGCACAAAAAGCGGTATTGGCATTTCCGACAAAACAAGTATTCCCATGGTATACTGCTACCAAGTTACCGCAAGGTATTGTACCTGTTCTGAATCAAAAACTACCAAAAAAGAGCAAAAAAAGAGGTATTTTCTGGTAGAATTCGCGTATAATAATACTAAAGAAACTCGAGTTCGCAGCCGATAATCGTAGTAGCGAACCGAGTTCACCTTCCTTCCTCGGGGTAGCAGGCTTTGCTCTCCTTTCACTGCTACCCCGCTTTTTTGTACCGCCCTACTGCTCCATCAGCTGGTCGATGAGCGTCTCCGCCACAATCAGCAGGGAACGCAGCACCTCCACAGTCTCGACGCGTTGTTCGGGGCTCATTGCAGAGGGTTCCAGATCACCCAGCAGCTCGATAGCCTGGCGCACCACGTCGGCGGGTCGCGATGAAGCCGTGATCGCCGCTGCGGAAGCCGCAGATGACGAGGCTGTCACTGTGGGTGAGACTGCGGCGTGGGTGTCCTCTTCAGGCAGTGGAGGCAATTCGGGAGTGGTCCACTCCGCCCAGTCGGGCGCAGAACCCCGCAGAAGCTCCTCGGCACGCTCTGGCGACATGCGCAGCGCCTTCACCAGTTTGGCGGTCTCGTCGGTGCTTAAACGGTCGCTCTTGATTTTCTCTGCGACCTGCGCCTGCAGTTCCGGCATCTCGTTCAGCTGTTTCAGGAAGCGGGCGTGTTTCTCGGTAATCGCGCCCTCGGCGGGTCGGTTTGGACGGGAGACCACCTGCTCGGCAATCGCCTCGGGCAGCTCCAGCAGCTCCAGCATGTAGCCCACCATGCGCTCGCTGATGCCCAGTCGGCTGGCTAAGTCGCGATTGGAAAGCCCCAGACGTGTCTTTGCTGCCTGCAGGGCGCGGGCGCGGTCGATAGGACGCAGGTCTTCGCGCTGCAGGTTCTCAATCAGCTGGTCGGTGAGTGCCTCCTCGGGGTCCACCTCGCGTACGATGCAGGGGATTTCATACAGTCCCGCCATCTGCGCCGCCCGCCAGCGACGCTCGCCGATGACAATTTGGTACATGTTCACGTGGTGCAAAGGCTTCACCACAATCGGTTGTAACATGCCGTGCTGCCGAAGGCTGTCTGCCAGCCCCTGCAGGCTCTCGGGATCCATCTCCCGACGGGGCTGATCGGGGTCCTCCACGATTTGCGAAACGGGTATCATGCGCACTTCGACTGCCATTTGATTACTCCACCATCACGATGCCTTGCGGCGTAATCTCAAAGGGCAACCACTCCAGCGGATGCGCGACACCTTCCATCTTCTCGATTCGCAGCTCCCGGCGCATTGTCCCACCTGCTTCGCGCACGCGGAAGCGGAAGATGTTGTGCGCCAGCGAGAAGGTAAAGTCCATCAGGCGGTTGGTCACCGGGTCGCGCTCGCTCACCTCGGTCATGATGTCCATGTTGGTCATGCCGTCGTAATGGCACCAGTTGATTGTCCAGTGTTCCACCAGCATCCACTGCTCTTCACTCAGGCTGGTGAAGATATGCTCGAAGTTATCGCCCGCCACGAAGCGCGTGACGCCCCTCCGCGACAGGTCTAAGTCTATCTCCTGCATGGTGTTGAAGTCCGCCAGCGAGAAGTAGCGCACCAGTGGGTCTTTCGGATACTCTTTGGGATGGGGAAACGCCTGAATAGGAATGAACTTACCCTGTTGCTCGTAGGGCGTGATGTCCCAGCCGAACGATGCGAAGTAGCGACGCATGTGCGTCCAGGGGCGGTCAAACACGTCGTAGGAGACGGTTTCCCCTTCCTGCAAGCCTGTCCACAGGAACTGCATGGCAAACACCGTCTTGCCAGTGCCTGGTGGACCGTAAATCAGGTTGCGGCTGCCGCGCGGAATGCCCCCAATCAGCCTGTCCAGCCCCTCGATGCCCGTGCGTTGCAACTCGAACATCCTCCGCCTCCGTCCTACTGTTGCCAGTGCAAACGACCGTTAATCGAGATGGTATAGGTCGCGATTTGCGTGGTCATGGTGATGGTTGACCATATCAGTTCGGCGGTAAACTCCGCCAGAATGATGCCAATCGCCACCATGCGCAATTTGTCGTAACCCTTCAAGCCGTAATAGCGCTGGATGAAGCTCTTTATCACCAGCACCACAATCAACCCAAACCAGAAATAGTCTACCCCAAAGTTCATCGACAGCGCGTAGCCAACGGGATGGAGTGGGAAGCCCGGAACCTGAAACCGAATGGTATCCAGCAACATCACGATGGCGAAGCCGGAGACCACCGCCAGAATGGCTGTGACGTTTACCGGGTTGGGTTGCTCGATAATCTGGCGCGAGGCATATCCGATTTCGCCCCATGCCGCCTGCGCGCCCCGCACATATCCCCGATAGATTTGCGCCACCAACCCTACCGCCACACCGACAAAGATGGCAATCAGCATCGTCCAGAACAGGGAACGGGCGGAAACTCCCACGCTTTCGCCCATTTTGTACGCCTCCAGCTGGTAGGGCATGGGATGAGAACGGTGGATACGGTTGAAGATAAAGAACAGGTGATAGATTCGGATGGTGTCCGCCTGCGACAGCGTTTGCTGCGCTCCCGTTGCCAGCACCAGCTGATGGGGTCCCATGAACGCCATCTCATGCGAAGGTGGCCCCAGCTGCGCTCTCATGCGGGTCAGCGCAGTGCTGAACACCAGAAACACTCCCACATACACCAGCACCAGCCACGGTGACAGCCCGCTGTACAAGCCAATGGTTGCCAGCCCCGCCAGCGACAGGATTAAGCCCAGCAGGGCGTAACGGGGACGGATTTCGTGAGGGGTGGGTGCGGTGTTGTGCTTGATGTGTTGCCACAGCTCGCGCAGGTACGGGCGGGACGCCATAACAGCCCCCACGAACAACCCCAGAAAAGCGCCCCATGTCTGCTCGCTGAAGTAGGGTGGGCTGGGCACCAGCCAGCCTCCCCCGAACACCCCCTGCTCATACCCATACATCGCCATGATAATCTGCACTGCCTTGCGCACGAAGAAGAAAAAGATGCAGCTGAACAACAGGTCGTTGGGCATAAACACCGCAATCGCGCTCATGTAGGGGAAGATACCTATCGGCGTCCAGCCGATGGCGTTCCACGGCGGGTCGGGCAGCCACTCGTTCAGGTTAGCGAGGAAGCGTACCTTAATCATCGGCACGGAAGGATACAGGAAGCTGATGCCGTTGAGCATATCGATAGCGAACATCACCGCAAACGCGCCCCACAGGTAGCGGCTTTTCCATGCGGGGGCGTCGGGGCGGGTCAGCAACATGGGCACCTGAATAATCGGAAACGCCAGCTTCTCGCGTCGGCTCCACTGGTCACGCATCAGCGTGTTGATGCACAGCATGGCGGTGCATACCAGTCCAAACAGCGCAGTCCACGCGAGGATGGGCTTCAGGAAGAGAGGCACGCGGGACAGTGCATACGCCAGATCGAATCCCCCACGACGAAAGTCCTGCAGGAGGGTGGCGTCTTTGAAGTAGAACCACTCGGGCAGGCGTGGCAGGATGTTCTCCGTGTTCCAGGGGTTGGCTTCAGCGAACATGGCATACGAGTAGATATAGGGGAAGTTAATGCCCATCCACTCGGCACAGATAGCGGTGGCAACCGACAGGAAGGCGTAGACCAGCACCAGTTCCCCGCTGCTGAATGCCCATCGCCTGGCAAACTGTCGCAGGAAGACGTTGATGAACGCCAGCACCATCAGCGAACACATCGGAGGCACCAGCAGGGAGAATATCACGTCCACCAGCACATCCGCCGCCCAGTAGGCGTTGAAGGGCAGGAGAATCAAACTGACCAGCAGCGCCCGCACAAAACGCAAGCGAGGCGTGAAGGTAATCGCCGCAGGCGCGTCTTCCACCAGAGGTTTCGCACGTTGTTCTATCACCGCCATAGCTTGGTTAGGTTATATCGGCGGGCGCGGGAATCCTTCTCTTCTCTCAATGCCGCGTTGCCAGACGCCCCGCGTGCGTGTAAAATATTCCCGTGCGAATACTGGAAGGAGGAACAGCATGCCCAAAGAAGGCATTACGCCCCGCTCACAGGACTACTCGCAATGGTATCTGGACATTGTGGAGAAGGCGGAGCTGGCGGACTATTCTGCCGTGCGTGGCTGTATGGTGATTCGCCCGCATGGCTACGCGATATGGGAGCTGATTCAGCGCGAGGTGGACCAGCGCATCAAGGCGACAGGGCACGTCAACGCCTATTTTCCGCTGTTCATCCCCATGAGCTTCCTGCAGAAAGAGGCAGAGCACGTGGAGGGCTTCGCCCCCGAGGTGGCTGTGGTGACACACGGCGGCGGAGAGCCGCTCGCCGAGCCGCTGGTAGTGCGCCCGACCTCAGAGGCGATTATCGGGCACAGCTTCGCCAAGTGGATTAAGTCGTGGCGCGACCTGCCCCTGCTGATTAACCAGTGGGCAAACGTGGTTCGCTGGGAGATGCGCACGCGCCCCTTCCTGCGGACGCTGGAGTTCCTCTGGCAGGAGGGACACACGGCGCACGCCACAGAACAGGAGGCAGAAGAGGAAACCCTGCGCATCCTGCATGAGGTGTACGCCGACTTCGCCGAGAAGGTGATGGCTCTGCCCGTGCTGCGTGGGCGCAAAACGGAGAAGGAGAAGTTCGCAGGCGCACTGCGCACCTATGCCATCGAGGCGATGATGCAGGACGGACGTGCCCTGCAAGCGGGAACCTCGCACAACCTGGGGCAGAACTTCGCCCGCGCGTTCGAGATTATGTACCAGACGCCGGACAACCGCCAGGAGTATGTGTGGACCACCTCATGGGGAGTGTCGACGCGGTTGATCGGCGCGCTCATCATGGCGCACTCCGACGACGAAGGGCTGGTGCTGCCGCCGAAGCTTGCCCCGGTGCAGGTGGTCATCGTGCCCATCTACAAGAGCGATGCCGAGCGGTCGGCCGTGCTGGAATGCTCGCATCGCCTGAAGGAGCAGCTGGCAGAGCGATTCCGCGTCAAGCTGGACGACCGCGACGAGGTCACACCGGGTTTCAAGTTCAACGAGTGGGAGGTGCGTGGCGTGCCCGTGCGTGTGGAGGTCGGTCCGCGCGATGTGCAGCAGGGTACCGTCGCGCTGGCACGGCGTGACATGCCGGGACGAGAGGGCAAAACCTTCGTGCCGCAGGAGGGACTGCCGGAGCAGGTCAGCCAGCTGCTCGACACCATTCACCAGAGACTGTACGACCGTGCCCTGCGCTTCCGCGAAGACCACACGGTGGAGGTCACCAGTTTCGAAGAGCTGAAGGAGGCTATAGAGACCGGCTTCGCACGGGCATACTGGGCAGGCAGCCGCGAAGATGAAGACCGCGTGCAGGCGGAGACCCGCGCGACCATCCGCGTCATCCCCTTCCAGCAGCCCGAAAAGGCGGGCAGGTGCATCCTGACGGGCAAAGAGACCACCCAGCAGGTCATCTTCGCACGGGCGTACTGAACCGGAGCCCCTCTCCGGCGCGCAGGGGGAGAGGGGCGCATGTCTAAAATCGCGTACCAATACCGATAGCGAACTGGTTCAGGTCGGGTCTGGTTGCGCCTCCGCGCGTTTCATTGAGCGTGTACTCCGTTTTGAAATGTGTCAGGCGCGACAGCCGATAGCCCAGACCGAGCGAGTATCTGCGGTACTCGTTGACCTCTACAGGGCTTCCTCCCAGTTTGGCAGTAGCACCGTCCTCCAGCGCAATCTGGCTGAAGCGCAATGCCAGATACACCCGCGGCGTCAGGTTAAACAGCGTCTCCACAAACCCGAAGCTGCCCTTGCGGTCGGGCGCTCCCTCAGCATCGTCCCGGAACCGACCGTATGCCAGCGCCAGTTGCCAGGGAGTGTCCGCCTCGCTGCCGACGACAGGCTTGACACCCTCTTTGCCGTAGCCGTAGCGCAGGTCTACCTCCCAGAAACTGCGACGCCAGCCGGTTGCGCCAGCGGGTGGGTCAAAGACCTCGGCGATGTTCAGGTCGGGCTTGTCCAGTGTGCCGTCCCGCCTGACGAGATTGCCGGTGCGCATGTAAGTGGCGGACAGATGAACCTTATCCGCAACCGGCCCGCCGACCTTCACGCCCCACGCCCACTGTGACGAGGCAGGTGCAAAGCCGTGACTGCCGTTCACCAGTTCGATGGAGTAGCTCCACGGGCGCGAGCCTGCCCCGAGCGGTCCTCGCAGATTCAAGCCCTCGTCCAGCCCGGAGATATGAGATACCGCGTTGGTAATCACCACGTTCTCTATGGGATTGTCTGTCCATGTCTCCTGACCGATATCGAGCTTGTGTTTGCCGATGCGCAGGGTGTGCCCGCGCCAGATGCCTCCCCAGTCTATCAGGTCGATGTAAAGATAGTCCATGCTGCTGGCGCCGGTGCGGCTTGCACTGAAGCGATTGACCAGAACCACGTGCGGCGAGGGCTGGAAGGTAAACCGAACCTTACTGTCAGGGATATCCAGAGTGCGATTGGGGAAACAGCCGTCCGGCTGTGTGCCAAAGACCCCCACAAAGAACCGTCCATCGACCGCGATTTTCGTCTCCCGGTGCGCTGCCGTCGCCGGAGGCAGCCGGGTCTCCTGCGCCTTTTGCAGTTGCTGTTCCAGCCTGTCCAGCTGCGCCTTCAGTGATTCCAGTTCCGCCACCCGCTCACGCAGGCGGGCGATCTCCGCTTGCAGCTCCTGTACCGATGCTTCCTGCTGTCCCCAACTGGTAGCAGTCGGCGCAATGCACATCGCCAACATCCAGAGAAGCACACCCACAGCGCGCCAGACTTTTTGGCCTGCGCTTCGGCAGCAGTAGATTGTCCTTAAGAAGGTTTCCCCCGGCATAGTCACGTACCCCAAGAAAAAGAGTCACAGATGCACAGGCATATTCCCACATTCATCCGGCGTTTCCCTGCCCCCGTTTTGCGCGTGCGCGGCGCGTTTTATTCTTCTCTGTGACACCGCAGGGTATAATGGGATGTAAACGATTTGAACGAGGTAGCACAATGAGTCGTGCTTTAGCCGACCACTCGACCATGACCATAGAACATCTCGCTGATAAAGTGTACTCTGGCGAACCGCTGACTTTCGAGGAAGGCGTGTGGCTGTTCCGCTACCCCCGCCTGCCCGAGATTGCCGCGCTCGCCAATGCCGTGCGGGAGCGCATACATCCCAACCGCATTGTGACCTACGTTGTCGGGCGTATCATCAACTATACCAACGTATGCTGGGTACGGTGCAAGTTCTGTTCCTTCTATCGCGTGCCGGGCAGCGCGGAAGGATACACGCTCTCCATGCAGGAGATTTTCGATAAGATTCAGGAGCTGGTGGACAAAGGCGGGGTGGAGGTGCTGATACAGGGCGGTCTGAATCCCCGCTTGAAGATAGACTATTACGAAAACCTCTTCTCCTCTATCCGCGAGCGGTTTCCGCAGGTCATTATCCACGCGCTCTCCCCGACGGAGATTATCTACATCGCCCATATCTCTCGCCTGAGCATCGCTCAGACGCTACGCCGACTACGTGAAGCGGGCTTGCAGTCTATCCCGGGCGGTGGCGGCGAGATACTGGTGGACCGTGTGCGGAAGCAAATCGCGCCCTACAAGCACACGGTCGACGAGTGGCTGCACTGTATGCGCGTGGCTCACGAAATGGGCATCTACAGCACCGCCACCATGATGTTCGGGCATGTGGAAACGATAGAGGACCGCGTGGAGCACTTACTGCGTATCCGCGAACTGCAGGAACAGACCGGCGGATTCCGCGCCTTCATTGCATGGAACTTCCAGCCGGAGGAGACCGAGCTGTCTCACCTGAGCAAGGCAACGGGATATGACTACCTGCGTACAGTAGCCATCGCTCGCCTGCTGCTGCATAATGTGCCGAACCTGCAGGCATCGATCCTGACGCAGGGACCAAAGATTACGCAGATTGCGCTGGGCTACGGCATCAACGACCTCGGCTCCACGATGATCGAGGAGAACGTGGTATCGGCAGCGGGAAGCAAGTTCATCCCCACCGCCACCGAGATGGAGCGTCTCATCCGCGACGCCGGTTATGAACCCCGCCGCCGCAACACGCGGTATGAACTGCTGGATTGAAGGAGAATGCCACAAGGGCGGCGGTTTTCCCGTATACGGTGCGCCGGCTGAAGAGCGTAAAACCTCACGTAGCCTCATGCAACCGCAGGCTTTCGCCTGCGCATTTTGGAACGCGCCCTGAAGGGTGTGGCTACGTGGACATTAGCGGGTTCCGTCTGTAGTTCCATCTGTAGCCTGCGTGTAAGGGCTCGGCGGGAGCCTCGCCCTCCGGTGGGCGGGGTGCTACCTGGTCGGGCAAACCGCCTCGTAGACCTCCAGCGTGCGCCTGGCGGACTCGCGCCATGAGAAGAGGGAGGCTTGCCGAAAACCGCGCTCGCGCATCTGCTGGCGTACCCACTCGTTGGTCAGCAGTGTATGTAAAGCCTGTGCCCATACCACCGGGTCATGAGCCGAAAGGAGCATACCTGCCTCCCCGACCACTTCGTGCATCACGGGAATATCGCCCGCCAGCACGGGGCATCCGCACTGCATCGCCTCCAGAGGCGGTAAACCGAACCCTTCGTACAGGCTGGGGTACATCAGCGCGTCGGCGGCGGAGTAAAAACAGGGAAGATGCTCGTCGGGCACGTAGCCGGTGAGGACAGTTCTATCCTGCACCTGCCAGCGGATGATGGCTTTCTGCAATTCCTTCATGCCCCAGCCCGGCTTGCCCACAATCACCAGGCGGTGCGGCAGTTTGCCCGGCAGTACCGCCTGCGCAAAAGCCTGTACCGCCAGCGGCAGATTCTTGCGCGGCTGCAGGACGCCCACCATCAGCACGAATGGCGTTTGCAGACCGTAGTTTTCCTGAAGGATTTGTGTGGCAACGGCGCGTTCTACGGGGCGCATCCGCTCGTCTGCCGCGTTGGGAATGGCTATCACCCTCTCGGCGGGCAGGCGATACACGCGCAGGATGTCCTGCCGACTGCTTTCGGAAACGGTAATCACCCGTGCGGCGCGGCGCATCGATGGAGGCACGGTCAGGTTCAACAGCAACCGGTGCTTCAGCGGGAAGCAGTGGGGCATCAGGCGGAAGGAGATGTCGTGCACCGTGGTCACTACGGGCATTCTCAGGCGGGCAGGTACCGTGTACTGCACGTGTGCCACATCTGCACCGTCGGCGTTCGCCGCGTCGGGGAACTGCTTCCAGCTCCACCAGCGCAGGTTTCCAGAAGGGATCACCCGTTGCTTCAGGCGTTCATCGGTGGGCAGGAAGGGGTCGGTAATCGGCGCGTGTGTGTACAACAGCATCTGATGTTCGTGCTGCAGGGCGCACAGCCCGCGCACCAGTCCTAGCCAGTAGGTGCGGTCACCGGTGTAGGCTCCGGTTAAGCATCGGGCGTCAATGGCGATGCGCATGGGCATACTCGTAAATAATTCCCCAGCGAATCCCTCTCATGCTAACCGCAATCGTCTGGGCGTGCAGGCACTGCATGGCGGTCGCGGCGATCCACGCGCCTGCGTGCAGCACGGGAGCGCGTTCCACCTCGATGCCGGGCAACTGCCGACGCTGAGCTAGAGGCAGGGCGCACAGCCTTTCCGCCAGCGACTGCATCTGCGCCTGCGTGAGGGTGGCTCCATGAACCTGCTCGGGGCGGTATTCCGTGTAGCCGGCATGGAGCGAGGCAAGGTTGACAAACGTCCCTCCCACACCGACAAGGTACTCCTCTTCCGCAAGGCGGCTTTCTTGCTGGAGATGCTGGGCTACCGCCTCCTGCAGGGCGCGAATCTGTTCCGCGCTGGGCGGGTCGGAATGCAGATAAGCCTCGGTCAGGCGCACCGCGCCGATGGGATAACTGCGGCTATGGTGCAACGCCCCGGAGCAACCCCGACTGATTTCCGTGCTACCTCCGCCCACGTCCAGCATGGTCAGACACTGCGACCTGGAGGCGAACACCGGGTCCGCCGCGACGCTCAGATAGCTCAAATACGCCTCCCGCTCGCCGGAGATGACTTCTACAGACAACCCCATCTGCTGGCACGCCGCCAGGAACTGCTCGGCGTTTTGCGCCTTGCGCAGCACCTCTGTGCCCACAGCGACCACCGTGTCCGCCTGGTGCTGTCGGGTTTCTTCAAGCAGGTCGCGCAGGGCGTGCAGTGAGCGCTGCATGGGTTCGTCGCTCAGTTTGCCGGTGGCGTTCAAACCTTCTCCCAATCGGGTGATGCGGCTGCGTTCACAGAGGGTGCGTATCTCGTCTTCCTGTATCTCCGCAACCGTCAGCAGGATGGAGTTGGTGCCGATGTCGATAGCCGCAATCCGGAACATTTTGTTCTCCTTCCCTGCTGTGCTAGATGTATATCTTATACGTCTGCACGTCCATCGCTGCGCCGAGAATGCTCCAGAGGCTGCCCATCGTGTAGTCGCCCAGAATCAAGCCGAGGAAGAAGGGCACGGCGATGTTATGCGCGCGCATCCCCCCGTAGCGAATCAACAGCCCCTTGATGACCCACGCGATGAAGAAGTTGAACCAGAAGTAATCCATCGCATAAGAGACCGCCAGCGCGTAGCCTGCGGGATGCAACGGCCACCACAGGAACAGGTTGCGCATCAGCCGCAGGAACACCACCAGGAAAAACCCGCCCGCCATATAGCCAATGCGGGTGGTCTCGCGTTCCACGGGCACATTCATCCAGTTCGTCAGCCAGCCGAAAGACTCCCAGCCCAGCCAGTCCTTGAATCCCACTGCCTTTGCATCTGCCCCCGCGCGGTAGGTGACGTGCAGATTCGCCCAGCAGGTGGCGACAAAGCCAAACAGCGTGGCAATCACGATGACCCAGATGAGCTTGTTCAGTGATTTCGGATAGTGTTCGAACATCTTCATCGCTTCCAGCTGGTTGGGCATCGGGTGTGATCGGTATCCGCGGTTGAACCAGTACAGGGTTTGAATCAGCGTCAGGTCGCGTGCGCCGATGCTTTGGGTGCCGAACAGCGCGGTCATCATGCGGTTGGGGTTGACGAAGTAAATCTCGTGGGGCGTGCCCAGCTCCGCGCGCACGCGGGTGATGGTGATGGCAAGCAGGAAGTAGATGGCAAAGAAGGTTACCCCCACCCACAGCGACAGCCCCAGCTGCTGCGCGAAGACGATAATCACCAGCAGGCAGACCACAATCAGCCCAAACGCCCAGCGGAAGCGCCGGCTCTCTTCGGGGTCGTCAGGGTTTTCTGCCCACGCCTGTCGCCAGGCGTTGACGAAATAGCGTCTCGCCCCATAGATAACCACGATGCCCAACGCAGTCCACGCGCCCGCCGCCTGCTCGGGAAAGAAGGGGAAGCCCACGTTGGTGGGGGCATCCCAGCCGAACACCGCGCCCACCACCTGAAACAGCTTGCGCGCCACGTAGAAGAACCAGCAGGAGAACTGCAAATCCAGCGGCGTGAAGAACGCCAGCCCGATGCCAAAGGGATACATGCTGATGGGTGTCCATCCCACTGCGTCCCACGGGCGGGTGGTGATGTGCTGGCGCAGGTCGTAGAGCTTGATGTACTGGATGTAGGGCACAGACGGATACAGCCAGTGGATGCCGTTCAATCCGCTAATCGCCATCGCCAGTGCGAAGCCCGCCCACATGGGCTTCTGACGGAAGAAGGGCACGCCGCCGATATGTCCCGTCATCGCCATCGGCAGCTGCACGATGGGGAAAACCAGTCGCTCATGCTCCGTCCACGAGCGGCGCAGCAGGATGTTGACCCCCAGCATGACGCCAATCAGGGCGAGAATCAGCACCGCCCACAGCAGTAGCGGCTCCAGAAAAGGCTGGATGCGATGCCAGCGATAGGGTGAGACGTTGCCCTGATAGAAATCCTTCAACACGTCTTCGTCCCGCACGAACAGCCGCCAGGGCACATACTCGAACCACAATGCCTTCCAGTTGTTCTCTGGGGTGGCAAACTGCACGGGATGTCCCAGCACACCAAACATGTTCTGCAGCATATCGTGCGCTGCCAGCGTCGAGGAGATGACCAGCATGACGTATATCGTCAGCAGCTCGCCCGGTGTGAGGGCAGAACGCGGGCTGAACCACCGCCAGAACAGGTTCAGGATAATCAGCACGAATAGCATGAAGATGGGTGTAATGAACAGCGGCAGGGAGGTACCGTCCAGTGTGTACAGGCGCACCTCCACCACCGTAATCCAGAAGCAGTTGATGGCAATGAGGGGCAACCCCAGCAGTACCGCCCGCAGTGTGACCACGCGGGGCGCGGGGACTTCGGCTTCAACTATTGCTTCTCTGGCTCGTCGGGCAGCGATTCGACTGGCGATACTGTGCAGGAACAACGTCTCCTCCTTTCATGTTGGGAGTTTGTATGCCCTCACCCCCAGCCCCTCTCCCGACGCTGCGGGAGAGGGGAGTATTGTTTTCCCCCTTCCCTCGCAGGGAAGGGGGCTGGGGGTCAGGTCAGAATCCTTTTCCACACCCCTGTCCGTCGATGCAAACATTCGGAAACAGACCGGCGCATTCCTGCCGCAGCTCTTTGGAGCCAGCCTCTTCCCAAAACCGCTGGTGTTGTGATAGAATCCGTTTGTTGCTTCATTGTTTTTGCGGTCGCGGTCTACCACACCGACCTGGAGGGAGTACATGCGAAAGGAGATTATGCACCGGCTCAGTGGCGCGATGCTGCTCGTGTGGTTGGCGTTGCCTGTTTATGCCGATGCCCTGCTGCGGGCGTGGGCGGTGTCGGGTAATGAGGTTCCGGTAAAACTGGCCGTTAAGGGCGTGCGCGGGGCGTTTCCGACGGGTAGTATCCAGACGGTGTACTTCAGCCTGTGGAACCCACAACCCTACCGAACCATGCAACTGCAGGCAACTGCTTCGTATCTGTGCAGCAGCGGGCAAGTCAGGACGTCCCAAAGCAATCCCATCCTGCTGGAGATAGACCAGATCGCGCGGAACTGCCGAATCTATCTTTACGTCATCAACGGCTACGTGCTCGAGGATACGCTGTTTCTCAGTGGTCAGGAGCTCTATCTGCCTTACAACTCCTCCTTCGTGGAGATACCCGTGCCCGAGCTGCCCGCAGGCTCGGTGGTGCAGGGACGAGTCAGCATTTACGCGAAATGACGTTCGGTTGCTAACTCGCAGGTTACCCGCGAAATAGTGAGTGAGAGGAGAAGAGCATATGAGCCAGTTCCGAATAGAACGCGATTCGCTGGGTGAGGTGCAGGTACCCATCGATGCGCTGTATGGCGCGCAGACGCAACGCGCGGTCGAGAACTTTCCCATCAGCGGCATCCGCTTCCCGCGAGTGTTTATCCGCGCGCTGGGACTGATTAAGGGTGCGGCGGCGGAGGTGAATCAGGAGCTGGGATTGCTGGATGCGCAGAAGGCGCAAGCCATCCGACAGGCGGCAGAGGAGGTGGCAGAGGGCAAATGGGACGCGCACTTCCCGATAGACATTTTTCAAACCGGTTCGGGTACCTCCACCAACATGAACGCCAATGAGGTCATTGCCAACCGCGCCACGCAGCTGCTGGGCGGGGCAATCGGCTCGAAACTGGTGCATCCCAACGACCATGTGAACATGGGGCAGTCCTCGAACGACGTCATCCCCACCGCTATCCACGTCAGTGCACACTTAGAAGTTCAGGAGGTGCTGTTGCCTGCACTGCGCCATCTGCACGAGGTGCTTCTGCAGCGGGCGGCGGAGCTGGACGACGTGGTGAAAACAGGCAGGACGCACCTGATGGACGCGATGCCGGTGCGCATGGGGCAGGAAATCGGCGGATGGGCATACCAGGTGGCGCAGAGTATCGAGCGCATCGAGATCTGCCTGCCGCGTCTGGCAAAGCTTGCGCTGGGGGGCACGGCGGTAGGCACGGGCATCAATGCTCATCCGGAGTTCGCCTCGCGCGTGGCGCAGAAGCTGGCGGAGCGCACAGGCATCCCCTTCGTGGAGAGCGACAACCACTTCGCAGCGCAATCCGCGATGGATACCGCCACCGAACTGAGCGCACACCTCAAGACCACCGCCACCGCGCTGATGAAGATTGCCAACGATTTGCGCTGGATGAACAGCGGTCCCATCGCGGGGCTGGGTGAAATCGCGCTGCCTTCCTTGCAACCCGGCAGCAGCATCATGCCCGGCAAGGTGAACCCCGTCATCTGTGAGTCGGTGATGATGGTGTGTGCGCAGGTGATGGGCAACGATTTGGCGGTGACGCTGGGCAATCAGCACGGCAACTTCCAGCTGAACGTGATGCTGCCGCTGATTGCGCACAACCTGTTGCAGTCCATCACCATTCTGGGCAACGCCGCGCAGGTGCTGGCGGACAAGGCGGTGGCGGGGTTCATCGTGAACCGCGAGCGCATCGCCGAGGCGGTGGGCAAGAACCCCATTCTGGTCACCGCGCTGAACCCCGTCATCGGTTACGACCGGGCGGCGCAAATTGCGAAACGGGCGTATGCGGAGGGGCGTTCGCTGAAGGAGGTGGCTCTGGAGATGACCGACCTGAGTGCAGAAGAACTGGACCGCCTGCTGGACCCGCGCCCCATGACGGAAGGGGGCATCGTGGGCAAAGGCGGCGAGGGAGGATAGGGCTGCTAAGGGTTTTTCATAGCAAGGTATACTATACTCAGGAAGATTGTTACCAGGGAAGCCATCAGAGAGGTGACTACCTTTATGCACTCCGCATTGTTCGACATCGCTGCCGAAGCCGATGGGACGGTCGTTTTGGAACGACTGGAAAAGCTGGGGAGGCTACCACCAGATACTGACCCGGCACCGCTGATGCAGCTGGCACAGCACTCGCATCCGAAGGTACGGCTTGCTGCAGCAAAGAATCTGGGTAAGCTGCGGAATCTTTCTCTGTTGCCTTTTCTCGCGCAGTGTGCCCAGAAGGAACCGAACACACTGGCTCGCCGTGAGTTCGTTTCGGCTATCGGGAGGCTTCGCCGCCCGGAAGCCATCCCTCATCTTCTGCGCTTTTTGGGCGATGAAGACCCCAAGGTAGTCCTACAAGCGATGCGCGGGCTGCTTTGTTTCCGACACAACGCAGAGGTCATTCAACATCTGCAAAAACTGCGTCGCCACCCCAGTGAGCTGGTCCGCAAAGCCGTCGCCACCGAGCTCGATGCGCATCCAGAAAGTGTGCGCAAAGACAGCCGGGAACATACACGAAGTCCGGAGTGGCTGCACAATGTGCTGGTCAACGCAGATGTGCTGGAGGCCCTGCGTTATGTGCCGGATGAGTCAGTACATTTGACTTTTACGTCGCCTCCTTACTACAATGCCCGCGATTATACTATTTACCAGAGCTACGAAGAGTATTTGCAGTTCTTAGTGCGTGTTTTCACCGAGGTACACCGCATCACCAAAGAAGGGAGATTCTTTGTGTTGAATACTTCTCCGGTGCTGGTACCGCGTATGAGCCGACAGCACTCCAGTACCCGTTACCTGATACCCTTTGACATTCATCCCCTCATCACCAGGATTGGTTTCGATTTCATCGACGATATTATCTGGGTAAAACCGGAACCCAGCGCCAAAAACCGTAATGGTGGCTTCTACCAGCATCGCAAGCCGTTGGGGTATAAAGCGAACTCCGTGGTGGAGTATGTTATTGTATACCGCAAGCATACCCACAAACTGATCGACTGGAACATGCGCCAATACGATGAGGAGACGGTGGAAGCCAGCAAAGTGCGTGGCGACTATGAGAAGACCAACCTGTGGAAGATAGCGCCATCCGCAGACCCTGTTCATCCGGCGGTGTTTCCGGTGGAGCTGGCAGCCCGGGTCATTGAGCTCTATTCATATCGCGGCGACCTCATTTTTGATCCGTTTGCCGGACGTGGGACGGTAGGCGTTGCCGCTTTGCAACTCGGCAGATACTTCTTTCTGACGGAGAAAGACCCCCAGTATGCCGCCTACGCAAAGCAGTTGCTGAGCGAAGGGAGCCTTTTTGGCGACAAGGCTATGCGCGCGTTGTCACTCGACGAGTTTGCCCGCCTCAGCGAGCAGCATCAGGGGCAACACCGATGACGGCGTCCTCCTCACTCATCCGCAGCATCGTGTACAAACTCATTCTGGGGCAGGATTATCGGTCAGAAGTGGTCGCACTCATCGACGCTCAATTCTTGGAGTATGCTATCGACTTTTTCAAGCGCGTGGCTGAATCGAAGATGCGCCAGCAGCAGATTACCGTTGACTGGTACCAGCACGAAATGCTGGCAACAGAACTCCCGAAGGAGCAGATTGCCCGTCATGCTGGGCTGAATATCAAAACCATCAATAACATGTATAACACGACCCGCAAAGAGATTGTGATACAAGCCGCCGCCGAACACTACGCGACACTCTATCAAGCCATCCGCGAACTCGCCAGCGAAACAGAAGTGAACATCACCCTTACCATCAAATTTAACAACGTGGCGATTGACCTTGACATTAACGAAAGTCTCATAGTCATCAACGCGCTTGCCGTCGCGCGCGCAGCCATCCGAGGAAGTGTTTGGAGCACCGCAGGCAAGCAGGTAGAGAAGCCGCTCATGATGACACTTTGCGCCCTCCATGAGGTGCCTCGCTCTCACTACGCGCTGAAGGCTCAGGAAGGGCATGACAGAGAGGTAGACTTTTATTTGATAGGTGGCGACGGCAAGTATTATCGTTGCGAGGTCAAGCTAATGGGCAAAGGAAATCCCGAAAGCGCTGATGCCGCTTTTGCCCGCGACGCCAACATTTTTATCGCGGACAAACTGTCGGAAAAGAACAAGGAGCAGTTGAAACAACGAGGTATTTTGTGGATGGAGCTGCGCGATGCAAAAGACCTGTCTCAATTCGCGAATATCCTGCGCAAGCTGGGCATTCCTCACCAATCAGTTGCCGGTAGTGTCGAAAGCTTGCTAGACCGTGTGCTTCAAAAAGCTTTCGGGGCACCTGAACTGCAAGCAAGCAATGTTTTCGTGGTTCGGGAGTCTGGGGAACAGTATGCCCCTGACAATCTGCTCGATGATTATCGGTGAAGCATTTTCGATGCCTGCGCCACAACCCGCCTTCTTCTCCGTCACTCGAAGTGGTAAAATAGTAACGCAGGGTGATTACCACATCATTCTGGAGCAAACAATGAGTCTGTACGCCCGGAACCGTGTGCGTAAGGAGCCCGGTATTTGCGGGGGGGCACTCAGCATTCCCGAAGAGCGGATGCCTGTTTCGTTCATCCTGCGCTGCTTCGCGGCAGGCATGAGCCACTGGGAGATTCTGCGTGCCTATCCTCAGCTGAGCGAAGAAGACCTGCGACTGGCGCTGCTTGTGGCGGCAGAGAAACTGGAGCAAGAAGATGAAGCTGCTGCTGGATAGCCAGATAAGCGCACAGGTCGCGGCACACCTGCGCAAAATGGGACACGACGTGCGCGAGGTACGCGGCGACCCCATCCTGCACAGTGCATCCGACGAAGCCCTCGTGCAGACCGCCTGGCGAGAGGGTCGGGTGCTGGTAAGCGCGTCGCCAGCGTTTGTCCGACTGATTTCGCGTCAAAGCGGCTGGCGTCCGGGAGCCATCCTGCTGCTGGCTGGCGACCCCCGCCCGCAAAGTCAGATGAAAATCATGACGGAACTGCTGCGGAAACTGCCCGACGCAAAGGTGATGACCAGCTTGATTATCGTGGAGGGGTACCGGGCGCGGGTGTATCCGCTGGTTGCCCGTCCGCCGGAGATCGCCACACCCGAGCTGCAACCCCGCCCGCACGAACCGCTTCCCTCGCCCTCAGCGACACCGTCTATTCCCTCGCACCTTGCCTGCCCGGTGTGTGGTTATACGATGAAACCACTGCACGGATGCAAACAGGTCTGCCCAGCCTGTGGCTACCTCAGTTCCTGCAGCATGGATTGAACCTGCAGCCTCGTCTTCTCAAAGGGAAAATATCGTGCGGTAGAGAATATTGTTGGCAAACTTCTGGACGGAGGAAGAGAATGGCGCAGTATATCCCAACCATTATCGGTGCGATTGCAGGCGATGTGATTGGTGCGCCCTATGAGTGGAACCGAATCAAAACCACAGATTTCCCCCTGTTCAGTGCACAATCGGACTTCACAGATGATACGGTGCTGACCATCGCCGTTGCCGACAGCATCCTGTCCGGCAAAGATTTCGCCGCGACATTGCGCGATTACGGTAGACGCTACCCGAACCGGGGCTATGGCGGCTTTTTCCGCCACTGGCTTCATTCCGACAATCCACGACCCTATGGCAGTTTCGGCAACGGCTCCGCGATGCGAGCCAGCCCCATCGGTTTTGCCGCCTCCACGCTGGAAGAGGCACTGCAACTGGCACAGCGTTCCGCAGAGGTGACCCACAATCATCCCGAAGGTATCAAAGGGGCACAGGCGACCGCCGCCGCCATCTACCTTGCCCGCACCGGATGCACCAGGCAACAAATCCGTGATTACGTCACGCGCACCTTCGGTTATGACCTCGACTTCACGCTGAACGAAATCCGACCCACATACCGGTTCAACGAAACCTGCCAGCAGACCGTGCCTCAGGCAATCGTGGCCTTTCTGGAGAGCACGGACTATGAGAGCGCGATACGGCTGGCAATCTCGCTGGGCGGCGACAGCGACACCTTAGCGTGTATCACGGGAGGAATCGCCGCCGCGTACTACAAGGAGATGCCTGAAGCGATTGTGCAGAACACCCTGAGCCTGCTTCCCGAAGAGTTCCGTGAGGTCATCCGGCGGTTTGATGAGAAATACGCGGAGCTAGCTGTCACTGAGTAGCAGTCATGCGCTCAGGCAAGAGGGTACAACAGTGACGGCGTGAATAGAGCGTCTAAGGCAAAAAGACCTCGTCGCGCTCAGCGCGTTCAAGACGAGATAACAACTCGTGCAGCTCCTGGTGATACTCTACATCACTAACCCAGTCATCGTCTAGCAGGCGACACAGCACATAGTCCAGCAGCTGACCGTACTCGCTGTCGATAAGGTCTTGAGCGGGTAGCATTTTGACCTGCTGCATTGCCCACTCTGCTATTTGCTGTCTGGTGCAATCTCCAGACAGGTAAGAACGTATCCGTTGCTGTGTCTCCGCGTTCACAGCGTGCAGGTCCACCTTCGTCTTCACTTTCGTGTCCTCCATCTGGATTATACCTTCATTGCGAATGCAGATGTAACACGTTGCCCTGCAGGTCTACAACCACATGCCATACGGTCTCTGTCTGTCCTTCCGTGTTCAGTAACTTGACATGCATACTGATAGCCGAATCCAACCTACCAAGCTGTCGACGAAACACAAAGACAGCCAGACGCTTGCCGCTCCTACTGGAGACCTGCGAGATGAGGTCTCCGACCACCGCTTTTGCGAGCAGGTCTACCTCCACGCTTTGTGAGAAAGTCTCCCCTTCAATTGAGACACTAAAGGAAACTCTCATGTGCTAATGAAAAACTCTCAATCATAGAGCCGACCAGAACAGAAAGGAATCTATACCGGTGCGGCGAAGCACACATACAGTTCGATTCGGGAGGACGCTATGCCTGCACGCTTCCTGCAACTGCCCCCGATGGGCAACTATATCGGGCACAAGCCTGCCACGATTCGCGCGCTGTCCACCTTTCGCACGGGGCAGCCCATCGTGGGTACCTACTATTTCTACTGGTACGACGTGAACACGGGGGAGCATTTCATCGACCCCGACGGAACCGATGCCCTGACCGACCATCCGGCGAACCCGGAAGGTTATAGCTATCGCTCGGTGGACTGGCATCGGCGGGAGATGGAGGACATCCTGCGTGCCGGAATCGATTTCATCCTGCCCGTCTACTGGGGCAATCCTGCCGACCGGCAGCCGGGCAAAGGGCTGTACTGGAGCTTTGAGGGGCTGGCTGCGCTGGTGAAGGCGCAGGAACAGATGCTGGCTGCCAAACGCCGCCCGCCCAAAATCGGGCTGTTCTACGACACCTCCACCCTGCAATGGAACGCCGATAACTACCATGCCGACCTCACCACGCGCGAGGGACAGGAGTGGTTTTACGTCTCCACCCGTGACTTCTTCTCGATGCTGCCTCCCAAACTGTGGGCGATGATCGACCACCGTCCGCTGATATTCCTGTACGCGGCGGCTTTCGCAAAGGACTATAACCAGCAGGCGATAGACTTCGTGTATCAGCAGTTCGCCAAGCACTTTGGCTGTCGTCCCTACATCGTGCGGGAGGTGTCGTGGGGCAAAGTGCGCACCGACAGTGTGTACGGCTGGGGCGGCGCGATAGCGCCTGCCATTCTGGAGGTCGCAGCTATCGGTCCTGGCTATGACCACTCCGCCGTGCCGGGCAGGGCTCCTCTGGTGCGCGACCGCGAAGGGGGCAAGTTCTTCGAACGCAGCTGGGAGCAAATCCTGCGCATGAACCCGAAGCGTCGTCCGTTCATTGTGATGATAGAGACCTGGAACGAGCTGCATGAAGGCTCCGAGATTTGCCCCACCCGTGAGTACGGCGACCAGTATGTCAAGCTGAACGCCCGTTACGCGAACCTGTTCCGACGAGGAGTGCAACTGCGCCCACAGGGAGCGTACTCTAAGGCGCAGGAGGTCTCCATTGTGCTGGAACGACAACCCGTCGAGCGGGGCATCCGCCTGCATATCGACCCCAACGGGGATGGCTTGATGGAACCTGCCGAAGCAGGGGGCGTCTCTGCCTGGAGAACTCTGCCCAACCGCCACCACAACGTGCGCTTTGCCTACTTCGACGTGGACGACAGCTTCTATTTCGATGGCGATGATCTGGTGCAAATCGAGGTAGAAGTTTGGGATACCGTCCGCGAGTTCACGCTTGAATACGACTCTTCCGACCCGGCGGGCGGCCCGCATCAGGGCGCGTTCAAGCTGGCGCAGAGGTTCACGCCGGGGGGAACCGGTGCGTGGCAAACCTTCCGCGTGTCCCTGAGAGATGCCCGTTTTGTAAACAGGGCGAATGGCGCGGACTTCCGTTTGGGTTCTGCAGAGGAGTTGTTGATTCGGAAGGTAACCGTGCGCAAGGAAGGCAGGCGGTAGTGCAGTATCCCGGCGGATACACTTATCAAAGGAAAACCGGTATCCGCTGACTAAATGCTGGTGAAGGGTGTATAGCAATGGCAGACGGCAACTTCATCGGTCTGATTGGCTTAGGCGTGATGGGGCAGAACCTTGCGCTGAATATCGCGCGCAAGGGTTATTCGGTGAGCGTCTACAACCGCACTGCTTCGCGCACAGAGGCGTTCCTCACGGAGCGCGTCAGGAACGAGCCAATTACTCCCGCGTACGACCTGCAAACCTTCGTGCAGAGCCTGGCGCGACCACGCAAGGTCATCCTGATGGTGCAGGCGGGCGCGGCGGTAGACGCCATGATAGACAGCCTGATTCCCCTGCTGGACAGTCGCGACCTGATTATCGACATGGGCAACTCCCACTACGCCGATACCGAAAGGCGCATGGAGAACCTCGCTGCCAGAGGTTTGCTGTTCCTGGGAACTGGCGTGAGCGGCGGCGAACGGGGCGCACTGGAGGGTCCATCCATCATGCCGGGCGGCACTCCCGAAGCCTACGCGCTGGTGGAGGAGGTATTGACTCGTATCGCGGCTCAAACCGAGGACGGAGCGTGCTGTACCTACCTGGGGCGTGGGGGGGCAGGGCACTTCGTCAAGATGGTGCATAACGGCATCGAATACGCCATCATGCAAGCCATCGCAGAGGCTTACGACGTGCTGCGCGCCGCCGCCAGACTGTCTACCGCCCACATTGCCGACCTCTTTGAGCGATGGAACCAGGGCGAGCTGAACTCATTCCTGATGGAGATTTCCTATAAAGCGCTGCGCAAGACGGATGAGGAAACGGGCAAACCGCTGGTGGAGATGATTCTGGACAAAGCGGAGCAGAAGGGCACCGGCAAATGGACGGCGCAGGCGGCTCTGGACCTCGGCGTGCCGACTCCCTCGCTAGCGACGGCGGTGTTCGCACGCACCCTGTCACACTTCAAGGAGCATCGCGTGAAGATTGCCGAAGCCATCTCCGACCAGCTGTGCCAGTCGTGCCCGCTGGATACTCAGCCCCTGATAGAGGCGATGGAACACTCTCTACGCCTGAGCATGTTTCTCGCCTTTTCGCAGGGGTTGTGGCTCCTGTCGGAGGCTTCACGCGCTTATGACTACGGCTTGAACCTGTCCGAGGTACTGCGCATCTGGAAAGGGGGCTGCATCATCCGGGCGCGGATGCTGAACTTCCTGCGCGAAATCGTTCAGGAGGGCGGCGACAACCCACATCTGCTGCTCAGCCCGAGGGCGCAGGCGTTTGTGCTGGAAAACTTGCCGTTCGCGCTGAAGGTCATGGATGCTGCACATTGCTGTGGTGTGCCTGTGCCGGTACTGGGAAGCGCGGTGGATTATCTGTTCGGCATGAGCCGGGCGAACCTGCCGGCGAACCTGATACAGGCTCAGCGGGACTTCTTTGGTGCGCACACCTACGAACGCATCGACAAGCCGGGCACTTTCCATACCGAGTGGGAGTGAGGCTAAAAGCTCACCGCCAGCGAGGCGCCGTAGTAGGTTTCTCCGTCAATGCTGTAAAGGCGCAGCCGCAGCAGGGGCACCGGCTCCCACGACACAGCCGCGTTCCATGCCCGGCTGTCATACTCCGCACTGAGCAGGATACGAAAGGGCGTACGCACCTCCGCACCCACAAAGGCTCCCTTGATTCCCCCCGCGCCGACACCGCCGAACAGGTGCATCTCTTCAATGAGGGGATTGGGGGGCATATAGGGCAGTCGATAAGCAACCGCTAAGTAGAAAGCGATACCATCGTCCGTCCGGTCCGCCACATCACGCACCCCGACCGATACCGCCGGGGTAAAGCCGATATCCGGCAAGATGTTATACTGCAGGCTGAGGCTGTCTATTTGGCGCTGCCGGGTTTCGTAACGTGCTCCCTCCAGTTCTATTCCACCCACAAGCCCCACGTGGAGCCAGTAGTGGGTGAGACCTCCCCGGCTTTCGCGCCGGGCGATTTCCAGCTTTGCGCTGCCGGGCGGTAGATTGTACGCGGAAGGGGTCAATACCACCCTGTCCGCCCTTGTCCACCCGGTTACGGAACACAGCACACACAGCACGGCAAATGCCCTCTTGATGTGCGAGAACTTACCGGACATGGCTCTACCTCCACGACGTTACTTCCTGCGTTTATCGACGAATCGCTCGATGCGGTGCAGGGCTTCTTCGATCTTCGGCAGGGAAGTCGCGTAGGACAGGCGTACGTGTCCCTCCCCGCTATTGCCGAAGACATTGCCGGGCACTACCGCCACGCGCTCCTCCCACAGCAACTGCTCGGTGAACTCTTCCGAACGCAAGCCGGTGCACCGGATGGACGGGAACACATAGAACGCCCCCTGTGGCGGCACGCACGCCAGACCGATTTCGTTGAGACGCTTCACAATCAGCCGGCGGCGGCGGTCGTACTCACGGCGCATCCGTTCCACTTCTGGCTCACCGTGTTCCAGCGCCTCTTCCGCTGCCTTTTGGGCAGCAATGGGGGCACACAGCATGGTGTACTGATGCACCTTCATCATCATCTCGACGACCTGCGCGGGGGCGCAGGCGTAGCC
This sequence comes from Bacillota bacterium, assembly GCA_023511455.1. Taxonomy (NCBI): domain Bacteria; kingdom Bacillati; phylum Bacillota; species Bacillota bacterium. The sequence goes on along the minus strand of JAIMBJ010000008.1, from coordinate 42,557 downwards.
GATACGCCAGCCTGTCATCGCGTAGGACTTGGAGAACCCACCCAGCAGGATGGTGCGCTCCGCCGCGCCGGGCAGGGAGGCAACACAGGTATGCTCGGCGTCGTATATCAGGCGGTCGTATATCTCGTCGCTGATGACGTACAGGTCGTGCTCTGCGGCTACGCGCACAATCTCTTCCAGCGTGGCGCGAGAAGCCACCGCTCCCGTCGGGTTGTTGGGATAGCAGAGCAGGATGGCTTTGGTGCGCGGGGTAATCGCCTTCCGCAAGCGGTCGACGTCAGGCTGGAAACCGTTGCGGTAGTCGGTGGGAACGGGAACAGGCACACCGCCTGCAAACAGCACGCAGGGCGGATAGGAGACGTAGCTGGGCTCAAAGAAGATAACCTCGTCGCCGGGGTTTAGCAGGGCGCGCATGGCGATGTCCAGCCCCTCGCTGACGCCGACGGTGATCAGTATCTCGTTTTCCGGAGAGTAGTCCACCCCGTAGCGCGATTTCAGGTGTGCGGCGATACGCTGGCGCAGGGTGAAAAGCCCGTAGTTGGACGTATAGGTGGTGAAGCCCTTCTCGATCGCCCAGATCGCCGCCTCGCGGATGTGCCATGGCGTGACAAAATCCGGCTCCCCGACGCCCAGCGAGATACAGTCCTCCAGCTGCGCGGCGATGTCGAAAAACCGCCGGATGCCAGATGGGGGTACTGCCAGAACAGCTTGCGACAGCGGTTTCATGGCGCCATCACCAGTCGGCGGTCGGGTTCGGTTTCGGCGTACACCTCGCCGTCCTCCTTGTACCGCTTCAGCACGAACTGTGTGTAGGTTGCCTGTACCCGGTCCAGCGGCGCAAGACGCTCGGCAACGAAGGCGGCAACCTCCTTCATCGTGCGCCCGCTGACGATAACACGCAAATCGTGGTCACCCGAAACGAGATACACCGCATGAACCTGCGGGAAGCGATAGATGCGCTCTGCGACGTCGTCGAAGCCTACCTCGCGCGCTGGGCTGACTTTGACGTCGATGAACGCAAACACCCGTTCCTCACCGAAGCGGTCCCAGTCGATCACCGTTTTGTAACGGCGGATAATACCCGACGACTCCATCTGGTGTATGGTTTGCTTCACCAGGTCCACGTCCGCTCCCAGCATGGCAGCTATCTGTTCTGGTGTGGTGCGGGCGTCTTGCTCGAGTATCTCCAGTATTGCCTTCTGCTTGTCGTGTTCCATATCTCCCCTCGTCGCTTGGTTCACCACGCTCTAATATAACCGCTTTGCGATACAGAGTCAACTCGCCGGCTGGGGTTTGCCGTCGATGGTGGTCTTCTCATCCAGTATCTCCGTCATTTTGACTTTCCAGCCCTGCGGCGTCTTGACCCACGTGTCGCGCGTGGTTGCCTTGCTGACCACCTTGCGTGGCTTGCCCTGAGCATCCAGCATCGTAACCGCCAGCTCTTCCACCGTGGTCACTCGTGCAGTGTTGCCCTTAATCTCCATTCTCTTGATGGTGGTGCTGCGCTTGTCCACCGATTGGATGAGCGCATATTGCGCGCGCATGACCTGCTCGACCATCTGCTTGTTCATCACATCGCCCTTTTTGGTTTTATAGAGGAAATCCGGTGTCATCTGGCGGAGCAGACCTTCCACGTTTTTCTGTTTGGCATACTGGGCAGTTCTGGCGTATTCGGCACGGATTGCTCGCGCGGCACGCTTATCAGCCAGGGCAACGCGCACCGTAACTACAGCCAGCAGGATGGACATCGCGAGAAGCAAGCCTCTTTGCATACTCAGCCACCTCCCGGCACGAAGCCTTTGAGATAAGTATAACTTCGTTTCGGGCAGGCGTGTTCCTGCGTGCGAACCCTGGCGAAGGCTGACAATGGTTGGGGGCAGGATTCTGCATCAGGAAGCGGGGAAAGAATCGCCTTAGGGAAACCGATGGACAGTCAGGAACCCATAGAGAATACCTCGCAACGGATGCTCGTCCGTCCTGTATCCACCGGTGCATGGTGGGTGCTGGTGGTTGCACTGGGTATTCAGGTTGCTTTCATCGGTAAACCCTTCCATGTCGATGATACCGTCGTGCTGCACATCGCACGGCAGATACTGGTGAACCCGCTCCACCCTCTCTCGGGCGAGCTGGACTGGGACGGCACGGTAAAACCCACCTTTCACGTCACTACCAACCCCCCACTGCTCAGTTACTACCTTGCGTTATGGATGCTCGCAGGCGGGGAGCGAGAGTGGGTGATGCACACGGCGATGCTGGTGTGGCAGGTGCTGTTGTGGTGGGGTGTGGTGCTGCTGGCGCGACGATTCCACGCGAATGAGACACTCGCCACCGCGCTGGTGATGCTAAATCCTGCAACCATCGTTTCCCCCAATCTGATGCGCGACGTGCCGATGGTGGCACTGTGGACGCTGGGCATTGCGCTGTTTCTGCTGGGAAGCGACACCGCAAACGGCAGGCGGATGGGCTGGGGTGCGCTGATTACCGGCTGTGCCACACTCATGAAGTACTCGGGGCTGGGGGCGATAGTGCTGCTGGGGGTATACGTGCTGCTGCAAAGACAGGTTCGCCAACTGTGGTGGGTGTTACTCGCGCTGTTGCCCTTTGCCCTGTGGTGCATACAGAACCTCATCGTTCACGGACAGATTCACTTTTGGGCAACCATGCAGCGCAAGGACATCGTCACCCCGTTTGCAGACCGACTGTGGGGCACACTGGCAGGTCTGGGTGGGGTGTGGCTATTATGGCTGTGGGCAGGCATCGTTTGCAGGCGGCGTGCGGCTGTTTGCCTCGCCGTGGCAGTGGCTCTGGCTGCGGGCTGGTGGAGGTGGCAGGGTGTGGCACCCGCAGGAGACCTGGGATCGGCTTTCTGGATTGCGGCGGGGGTGTTTCTGCTGGTGTTAACCCTCTGGCGCGTGTGGGCAGCGTGGCATGAGCAGGCTTTCCCTGCGCTGTGGACGGCGTGGGTGCTGTTTGCCATTGGCATCGGTGCGCCCTTTGCAGCGGCAAGGCATCTCCTGCCCGCGCTGCCACCTGTGGTGCTGATGTGGCTTCCTCAAGAGCCGTTGGGGCGGCTTCAACGGCTGGCTCTTTCCACAGTGATGGCGGCTCAGGTCGCGTTTGGGATGTTTGCTGGCTGGTGTGATACTGAGACCGCGGAGGTTTACCGACAGGCGGCACGGTTGCTGGCGAGTCAGCATGGCGTGCAGGCGTTTGTAGGGCACTGGGGATGGATGTATTACGCCCAAAAAGCGGGGATGCGGCAGGTGAGTGCGAACCGCCTTCCTCCACCAGGCACTCTGGTGGCGATACCCACTGTTGGAGGCGACGCAGCAGTGCCTCCCTCGCTGGTGCCTCATTTGCTGTACCAGGAGAGCGTGGAGGTTACTGCCCCAGTGCGCCTGGCAACACTTCCCCCGAAGGCGGGTTTCTACGCCTCACTGCGGGGCGCGCCGCCTTTCCGATGGCTACCCGATGGTTACCGCGAGCAGTTTGACCTGTTTCTGGTGGAGGCAGAGCAAAGATGACTACCCCGCAGGTAAGCGTGGTGGTACCCATGTATGACGAGGAGCCGAATCTACCGGAGCTGCATACGCGCTTGACAATGGTGCTGGCGCGGTTGGACACCCCCTGTGAAATCATCTACGTGGACGATGGCAGCACCGACGGCACACCACAGGAGCTGGAGAACCTTCTGCAGCAGTCTCAGCCCGTGTGCACACGCGCGGTACGGTTACCTTACCGACGCGGCAAGACCGCCGCGCTATCTGCTGGCTTTGCCATCGCTCGCGGCAGTATCATCGCAACCACCGATGCCGACCTGCAGGAGCCGCCCGAAGTGTTGCCTCTGCTTGTCTCGCGTGTACAATCTGGTCAGGCGCATCTGGTGGTGGCGTGGCGCCAGCAGAGACAGGATAGCCTTTTCCGCGTGCTCGCTTCACGCCTGTTCAACGCCCTTTTGCGCTGGCTGACGGGGCTGTCTCTGCACGATGTCAACTGCGGCACCAAAGCGATGAAACGCGAGGTGGCAGAGAACCTCGAAGGCTGGATGGTATCCGACATGCATCGCTACCTGCCCATTCTGGCGGCGCGGATGGGATACCGCGTCGAGGAAGTGCCCGTACCCCATGTGGTGCGTCGTCGCGGGCGCAGCCGCTTCGGAGCCAGCCGATATCTGCGTGCCGTAGTGGACCTGGCGCCTGTATCGTTGATGTGGTGGCGCGGATGGGGGATGTGGACGGTGCTGACAGGACTGTCGCTTCTGCTGGCAAAGATGCACTATCCCATGGGATGGGCAGGACTGGCAGTGGCGACGGCGTGGGCTGCAACAGCGCTGGCGTTTTGGATTCGGAAAAGGTAGCGTTTCTCGAACACACCAGCATCGTGTTTGCCAAACCGCAAAGCCCTGTGTTATACTGACGGAGGTCACCTTTGGGACAAAGGAGGTTGGGAGATGAGCACGACCATTGAGGAGGTCATCGCACGGGAGATTCTGGACTCGCGCGGGAACCCGACGGTAGAGGTCGACGTGTATTTGAGCGGCGGCGCACGTGGCCGCGCGGCGGTACCGTCAGGCGCGTCTACCGGTACGAACGAAGCGCTGGAGCTGCGCGACGGCGACGCCGAACGCTACGGAGGCAAAGGCGTATTGAACGCGGTCGAGAACGTCAATGAGCGTATCGCGCCCGAATTGATAGACATGGACGCAACCGACCAGGTGGCTATCGATAAATTGCTTTGTGAGCTGGACGGCACGCCGAACAAGAGTAAGCTCGGCGCGAACGCGATTCTGGGCGTCTCGCTGGCGGTAGCCAAGGCGGCGGCGGAGGGGGTCGGACTGCCCCTGTTCCAGTATTTGGGCGGCGCGTTTGCACACACCCTGCCGGTGCCGATGATGAACATCCTGAACGGAGGCAAGCACGCCGATAGCAATGTAGACCTGCAGGAGTTCATGGTCGTGCCCGCTGGTGCCGAGGACTTCCCGGAGGCGTTGCGCATGGGCGTGGAGGTCTACCACAGCCTGAAGAGTGTGCTGAAGGCACATGGTTACAATACCGCCGTGGGTGATGAGGGCGGGTTTGCGCCGAGTCTGAAGTCGAACGCCGAGGCGCTGGACCTGATCATGGAGGCGATTGAGAAGGCAGGTTACACCCCGGGCGAGGACTGCTATCTGGCGCTGGACCCCGCCGCCTCCGAGTTCTATGAGGGCGGAATGTACCACCTGAAGGGCGAAGGTCGCGTGCTCACCAGCGAGGATATGGTCGCCTACTATGAAGACCTCGTAAACCGCTACCCCATCGTCAGCATCGAAGACGGTTTGGCGGAGAGCGATTGGGACGGTTGGAAAGTGCTCACGGACCGGCTCGGCAGCCGCATCCAGCTGGTGGGCGACGACCTGTTCGTTACCAACGTCGAGTACCTGAATAGGGGCATCCAGATGGGCGTTGCCAACTCCATCTTAATCAAGGTCAACCAGATTGGCACGCTCACCGAAACCCTGATGGCGATAGAGACCGCCAAGCGGGCAGGTTATACAGCGGTGGTCTCGCATCGCTCGGGCGAGACGGAGGACACTACCATCGCCGACATCGCTGTCGCCACCAATGCCGGACAGATTAAAACCGGTGCACCCTGCCGCACCGACCGTGTGGCGAAGTATAACCAGCTGCTTCGCATTGCCGAAGTACTGGGTGACGCCGCAGACTACCCCGGAGTGGGTGCTTTCTACTCGCGCCGGATGTAGTAATACCCTTACCCCTGCTCCTCTCTCCCGCGGTGCGGGAGAGGGGAGTGAACGGGATGACGCAGGGAGGCGAACATGCGCTGCACCAAAATCGTATGCACCATCGGACCCGCGACTGCATCCCCCGAACGCCTCCGCGCCCTCATCGAGGCGGGAATGGATGTGGCAAGACTGAACTTCTCGCACGGTAGCCATGAGTCGCACGGGCAGGTGATCGAACATATCCGCCGTATTAGTGCCGAGCTGGGCAAGCCGGTAGCCATCCTGCAAGACCTGTGCGGTCCGAAATTGCGGCTGGGTACGTTACCCGGGGAGGGTGTGTCTGTAGAAAGCGGGCAAAGCGTGCGTTTTGTGATGGCAGAAGAAGGCACCGACGCCCAGAGCATTCCCTTACCTTCGTCCACGCTGTTCGCACTGGTGCGCCCCGGCGAGAGAATCCTGATTGACGATGGGCGGGTGGAGATTGTCGTCACGGAACGCAATCTGAACGCTATCCACGGGCAGGTTCGAATCGGCGGCGTTATCCGAACACGCAAGGGCGTGAACCTACCCGATACGCGCCTGCCGGTGACCTCCGTCAGCGAACGCGACCTGGAAGACCTGCGCTTTGGCATCCTGCGCGGTGTGGACTGGGTAGCGGTTTCGTTTGTGCGCAAGCCGGAGGACCTTCAGCCGGTGCGCTATACGATTGAGGCTGCCGGGGCGAGCATCGGGGTCATTGCCAAAATCGAGAAGCGCGAGGCGCTGGAGAACTTCGATGCGATTCTGCAGGCGGCAGACGGCATCATGGTGGCGCGCGGCGATTTGGGCGTGGAAATGCCGATTGACGAAGTTCCCATGATACAAAAACAGATTATCGCCCGCTGTAACTGTGAAGGCAAGCCAGTGATTACCGCCACGCAGATGCTGGAGTCTATGGTCTCCGCGCCGCACCCCACCCGCGCCGAAGCGTCCGACGTGGCGAACTCCATTCTGGACGGAACCGACGCGGTGATGCTGTCGGGCGAGACGGCGGTCGGAGATTATCCGGTCGAGGCGGTACAGGTCATGCACCGCATCGCCGTTCGCACCGAGACGGCGTTGAAAGAGGGAGTGGTGGTTCGCCCGAACCAGCCGATGGCGGGCAGCCTGAGCGTGACCGAAGCCGTCGCCGAGGCGGTGTGCCATATCGCCTATGATATCGGTGCGCGAGCGATTATCTGCGCCACCGCCACTGGAAGCACCGCACGTCTGGTTTCCAAGTATCGCCCCAAAACGCCCATCGTGGCGTTCACACCTTCCGAAAGCACGTACCGACAGCTCGCGCTGTCGTGGGGCGTTCAACCCTGCCTGATACCCGAGGTGCATACCATGGAGGAAATGTTGCAAACCGCGGTGAATACAGCCGTCAACATGGGAGTGGCGCAAAAGGACGATAAGGTGGTGGTGACGGCTGGCGTGCCTTTCGGTGTGGCGGGCAACACGAACCTGATTAAAGTACACACCATCGGACAGCCGATTGTGCTGAGGGGGTGAGCATGGCATCTCGGGGCGCAACGAAGGGAAGGACCTCGGTTTCGCGAGGGAAGAGACCACAGAGAGATATGGCTTTCCGCGTGGTTCGCTGGCTGGCGGGGGGGATTGTCTGCTTCGTGGTGGGTAAGATGGTTTTTTCCTTCGGTGAGAACGTGATGATGCTGGCACGCGAGGCGCGTGAACATCGTCAGACAATCGCTGCTTTGCGCGAGGAGAGAGACCGCCTGAGCCAGAAAAACGCCGTCTTGCGTGAGGAGATACGCAGGCTGAACACACCCAGCGGCATCATCGTAGAAGCACGCAAGCAGGGTTACGGCTTCCCGGGCGAGAGGCTTCTGGTGGTGGAACCTGCACCGGAACAACCCCAAACCGCCCGATAGAACGGGCTACGATTTAGTTAGCACAGCACGCAACGCCTCTTCCAGCTGCGGATAGCGGAAAGCATAACCCGTTTGTAAAGCCACCTGCGGCACCACGCGCTGGCTCCAGAGCAACGTTTCGCCCAGTTCGCCTGCCACCAAGCGCAGGGCAAACCCCGGCACCGGCAGCCAGGAGGGACGTTTCATCACCCTGCCCAGCACCCTGCAGAACTCTGCCAAGCGTACGATGCCGGGCGCTACCGCGTTGACCGCTCCGTCTACCCTCTCATCCTGCAGGGCGTGCGCCGTCAGCCCCACCACATCATCGAGATGTATCCACGGGAACCACTGTTGTCCGCTGCCGAAAGGACCCCCCACGAAAAAGCGGAAGGGCAAAAGCATTTTCTCCAGTGCGCCACCGCCTTCGCCCAGCACAATGCCGATTCGCAGCCTGACAACGCGCACGCCTGCCTCGCGAGCCTCTTCCGCCGCCTGCTCCCACCGTACCGCCAGGTCGGAGAGGAAACCGGCACCGGGCGGGCTGGCTTCGGTCAGCTCCTCTTCGCCCCTGTCGCCGTAAATGCCCACCGCGCTGGCGTTCACCAGCACCTTTGGACGAGGCTCAGCCTGCCGGATTGCCTGCACAAGGGCGCGCGTGCTGTGGACCCTGCTATCCACCAGCTTCTGCTTGAACTCCGGCGTCCACCGGCTTGCCGCGACGCTTTCGCCAGCAAGGTTCACCACCGCATCAGCGTCCGACAGCACCTGCAAGAGCCCTTCGGGTTGTTCCGGCGACCACTGCATGATGCCTGTTCCCTGGGGTACCCTTTGCCGTGCGCGGGTGGCATCGCGCGTCAGCACGGCGACCTCGTGCCCAGCCAGCAGCAGTTCCCTGCATAGCGCCTTGCCGATGAAACCGGTACCGCCTGCAACGATGACTCGCATCTTGTTGCACCTCGCTTGATGTCTGGTATGTTATTCAGGGCTCACGTCATCCCAATGTAGCCGCGCCCTACAGGAGGCGTTGCGCGGGTTAAAGCCTGTCTTCGCCTCCCCCCTATTATAGCACCTTGCGCATCGCGGGCATATCGTGCTACAGTAGGAAAAACAGTGCCGGGAGGTAGACGTGAGTTACACCATCGGTATGGGGGCGATACGCCTGCAATCGCCTCCAAGACTGGCTCATACAGAGTATTGCAGCAACTACGCGCTGGTGCGCGCAGTGACCGGTAAAGACCCTGCCAAAGAGCCCGCTGCCTGGCGCGAGTTTCACGACGCATGGCAGATCGACCTGCTGTGGGTTACCAACGACGGGCCGGTACCATGGTCGCAACGGGGCAGGGTGACCGACATGGGGCACGCGGAGTTTCTGGAGGGCGGCATCGACCGGCGCGACCATGTCTACTGCCCCTTCCGCGATGTGGAGGAGGTACTGCAGTTTGACGCGGTGGAAGAGTATGGCCTGCCTGACATGCAGGAGCTGGTGCAGTACTACGAGGATTTCTACCGGCGCGGGCAGGCGGAAAACCCCAATCAGGTCTTCACCGCAGGATATTACAGGACCATCGTGTCGGGCGCAATCGAGGCGTTCGGCTGGGATATGCTGCTGGAAGCGGCTGCCTATCGAGAACGGTTCGATAAGGTTCTGGAGAGCTTCTATCGTCTGTCTCTACATCATTATCAGGCGTGGGCAAAGACCTCCGCACCGGTGTTCATCTGCCACGATGACATGGTGTGGTCGCAGGGACCGTTCATGCATCCCGATTTCTACCGTTCCGCCATCTTTCCGCGCTATGCAAAACTCTGGCAGGTGTTGCACGAGGCGGGAAAGGTGGTGCTGTACTGCTCGGACGGCACATGGACGGAGTTTGTGGACGACATTGCGCAGGCAGGTGCGGACGGCTTCATCTTCGAACCGACCACTTCACTGGAATACATCGTGGAGCGTTACGGGAAAACGCACGTGATTGTCGGCAGTAAGGTGGACGTCCGCACACTGACTTTCGGCACGCGCGCGCAGATACGGCACGAGATCGATGAGACCCTCCGCCTGGCAAAGGGCTGTCCCGGCTTCATGTTCGCCGTTGGCAATCACATTCCCAGCAACGTGCCTGTGGACAACGCGCTGTTCTACTTTGAGTATCTCAGCCAGCACTGGTGGAGGTGAGCCAGATACCGCCGAACTCGTCGATGCGTGTGCCCCACGCACCCGATAGCACGCGCATCTGTCGGATGATTTGCCGCCACGTCTTGCCGTCCGCCGGACGCGGTTGTCCGAGTCGCAATTCCAGCGGGATGAGGTTGGCGGAATCGATGCGGTGAGGTCGGTCTATCGCGATTTGCAGTATTGCCGTCTCGCCTCGAGAGGAGAGATTCACGAAATCGCCCAGACTGTAGGCAATCACCTTGCCCTGCCGTACTTCGATACCCTGCAAAACATGAGGGTGATGCCCGATGACCGCGTCTGCCCCCCACTGCAGAAACAACCGCCCCAGCCGTTGTTGCGTTTTGTTGGGATAGCGCGCCAGCTGCTCGCCCCAGTGGACGGAAACGATTACGAAATCCGATTCGCGGCGAGCGCGGGCAATGTCGACTCGCATGGCTTCTTCTGCACCGACGCCGCGTGCGGGGGCGATTCCCGCGCGAGTGGGAGTGGCTACGGAACCCACTGGCAGAATGCAGGAATAGCTCAGTAGCGCAAGGCGCAACCCCTTTCGCTCCAGCACGGCAGGGCGTCTGGCTTCCATGATGTTTCTTCCCGCCCCCGCCCAGGCAATGCCGAGCCTGTCCAGCACCGCAAGGGTATCCTCCAGCCCACCGCGTTGATAGTCCATCGTATGGTTGTTCGCCAGGCTGACAGCGGTAATTCCTGCGAACTTCAGCCCCCTCGCGGTATTGGGATGGGCACGCAGGATATAGTCTCGCCGCGCCTTCACGCTGTCTGCACTCTTGTGGGGCGTTGGAATATTGCGGGTGGTGAAAGGAGCCTCCAGATTGGCGATAACCACATCCGCGCGGTGTAGCAGAGAGCGAACCTCGCGAAAGGGATGCTCGGCTCCGTGCCGCCGAAGCAAAGGAACCATGCCCAGCACCAGCATGACATCCCCCGCCGCCAGCACCGTCACCGCCCGTGCCAAACGTTTTGTCGGCGGCTGCTGCGACATCTTACGGTGATTCTACCATAACCCCTGCACCATTTGACTTCGCACACAAATTGGGGTAGAATAAGACCGTCTGAGCCGGTAGCTCAGCAGGCAGAGCATCGCCCTTTTAAGGCGAGGGTCGTGGGTTCGAATCCCACCCGGCTCACCAGTGCCCTCCGCAGCGTTTTTCCAGGTTGCCGAGCAAACGGATGAGCATGAGACAGGGAGTTATCGCCAGGTACCGCCATTTTTTGCCCGTCACCGACCGCACGCCGGTAGTTACCCTGCTGGAAGGGGATACGCCGCTGATACCTGCCCCGCGTCTGGCGCAAGCCATCGCCCCGCAGCTGCAGATTTACCTGAAGTACGAGGGCGCGAATCCCACCGGTTCCTTCAAGGACCGGGGCATGACGATGGCGATTTCCAAAGCCGCGGAAGAAGGCGTGCAGGCGGTGATTTGCGCCTCCACAGGCAACACTTCTGCTTCCGCCGCTGCCTATGCCGCCCGCGCAGGGATGCGCTGTTACGTGCTGCTGCCTTCGGGCAAGGTCGCGCTGGGCAAACTCACTCAGGCACTGATGCACGGGGCGAAGGTCATCGCCATCGACGGCAACTTCGACGCCGCGCTGCAGATGGTACAGCAAATCGCTGCGCAGTATCCCATCACCATTGTGAACTCGGTCAACCCTTACCGCGGTGAAGGACAAAAGACCGCCGCCTTCGAGATTTGCGACGATCTGGGCGATGCCCCCCATTACCACGCCATCCCCGTTGGCAACGCCCGTAACATCGTCGCCTACTGGCAGGGCTATCAGGAGTACTATCGGCATGGCAAAACCTCCCGTCTTCCGAAGATGCTGGGCTTTCAGGCGGCGGGAGCGGCACCGCTGGTGGAAGGGCGCGTGGTAGAACACCCTGAAACCATCGCCACCGCCATCCGCATCGGCAACCCCGCCAGCTGGCAAGAAGCCATCGCCGCCCGCGACGAATCGGGCGGACACATCGGGAAGGTGACTGATGAGGAGATTCTGGAAGCGTACCGGATGGTGGCGGCACTGGAAGGGGTCTTTGCCGAACCGGCATCGGTAGCTCCCATCGCCGGACTGCGCAAGCTGGCACAGCAGGGCTATTTCCGCGAACCTGCTATCGTCACCGTCACGCTCACCGGGCACGGCTTAAAGGACCCGGATACCGCCATCGAAGCCTCTCGCGTCGCGCCGGTTCATGTTCCACCCGAGTTGGACGCAGTGCGTCGCGCACTGGAATTGTGAGGAGTCTGGTCGGCTCGCCGGGAGCCTTGCCCTCCGGGTGATGGAAGGGTGGGGTGACCAGAGGAAACCTCATCCCAGAAGATGAAAAATACCCATTGATGATGTCGGAACCGGTAAACCAACCATCGTTGCGGCGGGATTGGGGCTTGTTTGGCGCCCTGACCTTTTGCTTCGCTTTTGGGTTTGCCGTATACGGCGGCATCTTCCAGAACTTCATCCGCGAGGTGTTGCATGTCTCCCCGTCCCAGCTGGGCGTGCTGGAATCGCTGCGCGAGGTGCCCGGCTTGCTCACCGCACCTATCGCGGGCACGCTGGTAGCCTTCGCGGAGCCGCGGCTGGCGGGGCTCGCGCTGCTGGTTTGCGCTCTTGGCATCGGCGCAACGGGTATGGCTAACGCCTACTGGACGCTGGTCGCCGTCAGCGTCTTCTGGTCGGTCGGGTTTCATCTCTGGTCGTCGGTGTCTCCATCCATCACGCTCGCGCTGGCAGGTGGGCGCGAAGGCGGCAGGCATCTGGGGCGAATGAGCGCCATCGGCTCGATCGCGGTGCTGCTGGCTCTCGGCTCGGCGCGGCTGTTCAAGAGCTATCTCTCCTACCAGTCGCTGTTCTTTATCGCAGGGGCGATGATTGCGGCGGCAGGTGTGCTGGCGTTTCTGCTCTCTGCCCAAGCTGCCAGCGGCAGGCGTCAACCCATCATCCTGCGGCGAGAGTACAGTCTCTACTACGTCCTGACCTTTCTGGAAGGCTGCCGCCGACAGATATTCAGCACCTTTGCCTCTTACGTGCTGATACTGGTGTACAACACACCGGTGCAGACCATGCTCTCGCTGGCGTTTGTCAACGCCGCGCTGGGTGTGGTCGCTGCGCCCACGGTGGGCAGGTGGATAGACCGCTTCGGCGAGCGGCGGATGCTGACGCTCTATTACATCCTGATTGCGGGTGTGTTCGCGGGCTATGCCACCTTCAAGGACGTGCGCCTGCTGTATCTGTTGTTTGTAACTGATAGCGTGCTGTTCGCTTTCAGCATGGGCATCACCGTCTTCCTGAACCGCATTGTGCAGAAAGGAGACCTGACACCCAGTCTGGCGATGGGCACCACGATGAACCACGTGGCGGCGGTGGTGATGCCCGTGCTGGGTGGTACTTTATGGAAGGTGCTGGACGATTACCGCATCCCGTTCTGGATAGGGTTTGGCGTGGTGTTTCTGTCGCTGCTGGCGGTACAGCGCATCCCCAAGCCGCACCGTTCACTTCTTGCGGCTGAGCAGGTGCATGATGGCGTCAGATAGTTTGTAGGGGTCGTGGCGCACCACGTCGGTCTGGCTAATGAAGTCGCCGGCGATGGTGCGGTAGCCCATTGAACGGATACGATCGATATCGGGTTCCACGAACTCCGCTCCCGATTGACGGTAGCGTTCCAGCAGTTCCGGCGATGGGCGCGTCGTGTTGACCAGCACATAGTCAAACAAACGAGGTGGACAGTGCGCCTCGATGGCGCGCACGTGGTCGCTGGCGGTGAAACCATCGGTCTCTCCGGGCTGGGTCATGACGTTGCACACGTACACGCGCAGGGCGCGGCTGTGACGGATGGCATCGGCAATCCCCTCGACCAGCAGGTTCGGTATCACGCTGGTAAACACACTGCCCGGTCCCAGCACAATCACATCTGCCTCGCGGATGGCTTGCAGTGCTTCATCCAGCGGACGGGCGTTGGGGGGATTCAGCGTCATCTGACGGATTTTCAGGAGCGAGCTGACGATGGCTGTTTCGCCCTCGATGAAGGAACCATCTTCCATCTTCGCCCTCAGGCGCACATGGTCTAGTGTGGACGGCAACACGCGCCCGCGTATCGCCAGAACTTTGCTGGTCTCGCGGATGGCGCGCTCGAAATCGCCCGTGATGTTGGTCATGGCGACGATAAGCAGGTTGCCGAAGCTGTGCCCGCCGAGCCCTTCGCTTCCGCGAAAGCGATACTGGAACAGTTCGGTCATGATAGGCTCTGCATCCGCCAGGGCGACCAGACAGTTGCGGATATCGCCTGGGGGAAGCACGCCGAACTGTTCGATCAGCCGTCCGGAGCTGCCTCCGTCGTCCGTAACGGTAACGATAGCCGTGACGTTACTGGAATACTGCTTGAGACCGCGCAACAGCGTGGATAACCCCGTCCCCCCGCCGATTGCCACCAGCTCCGGTCCCAGCTGCAGGTTGCGCCGATTATAAATGACGTGCGCCAGTCGCCGTCCCGCTACGGGGTCAATGGCACAGGCGATGGTGCGCACCAGTCCCCGCACGCCTATCAGGCTCATGCCGAACCCCATCAGAAAGACCGCGCCCCCCAGAATCGTCCATGGCAGGGTGCCCTGTGTGCCCAATCTCTGTGCCGCCTGCTGCACGTGGCGGTGCAACCAGACCAGCACTTCGGGGAAGCGCACGTCGATGAGGATGAGCAGACCGAGAAACATCACCGCAATGCCCAGCATCGCCAGCAGTAGCCAGCGCTTGACCAGCATTCCAGGCAGCAGCCAGCGCGCGCTGGGCATCTCCAGCAGTTGAAGCAGATTCCGCCCCAGACGCATCAGTTCTCTCACTCCGTTTCGGGCATCGGCTGCGGCTGTTGTCGCACGTCCCGATGCTGCACGTTCACCCGGTAACCTTTCTCCTTCAGGAACTGCGCTACCTGCTCGGCAATGACCACCGAACGGTGTCGTCCCCCTGTACAGCCGATAGCGATGGTCAGGTACGCCTTGCCCTCCCGGATGTACTGAGGTAATGTAAAGTCGATCAGACCCTGCAGGTGACGGATGAAGTGCTCTGCCAGTGGGTCAGCGAGTACATAGTTGCGGATGGGTGCGTCGCGTCCATCCAGCGGACGCAGGTGTGCGACGTAATGCGGGTTCGCCAGAAAGCGCACGTCAAACACCAGGTCCGCCTCCGGCGGGATGCCGTACTTGAAGCCGAAGGAGACCACGTTCACCGCGATGCCAGCCTTGCGCTCCATGAGTGCGTACTCGGTTTCGATGATGGCGCGCAGCTCATGCGGCGCCAGCACAGAGGTATCTATCACCCTGTCTGCGCTCGCCCGTACCTCCTCCAGCAAACCGCGCTCCGCCCGAATGCTCTGCAGGATGGTGGGATGTTCACGGAACAGAGGATGTTTGCGACGGGTTTCCTTGAAACGCTGTACCAGTATCTCGTCGCTGCAGTCCAGAAAGAGTATCTGGATGGGTATTCCCTGCTCCGCGACGCAACGCACACTGGACAGGGTTTCCGCAAACATCTCGCCACAGCGGGTATCGATAACCAGCGCGACGTGCTGCATCTGCTGGGGATGTTGCTTGCTCAGCTCCACCAGCATCGGCAGCAGGCGCGGGGGCAGGTTATCCACGCAAAAGTAGCCCAGGTCCTCAAAGATATGCGATACCAGCGTCTTCCCCGACCCCGACATGCCGGTAATCAATACCCAGCGATTGCCTCTCATGCGGTCTCTCCTGTATGACTTCGGATACACTCCACCACTATTATTCCACACACCTACCTGCGCTTCTCCGGGGCAACGGTTTGGCTGAACACGCTGCTGAAGATGCTCATCACGATAGAACCGAACAGCGCTGCCATGGGACCTCTCACATCAAAATCGGCGAGAAGCGCACCTGCCAGCCAGAACAGGAAGGCGTTAATCACCAGGCTAAACAGCCCGAAAGTCAGGCAGTTCAAAGGCAGGGTAAGCATCACCACAATGGGGCGGATGAAGGCGTTAATCAGTCCGATGACCAGAGCGGCAACCATCGCGCCCCAGAAGCCGCTGACATGGAGCCCTAATCCCAGCATCTTCCCCAGCCAAACGGTCAACAACAACGCCACAGCGTTCGCAACCCAGCGCAATATGAACCCGACCACTTTCACTCCTCCTTGTGCAGCTCGGTGTAGATGGTCTGTGCCAGAGAACGGGGGATAGATGGCACAGCTGCTATATCTTCGACACTTGCCTCTTTCAAACGTTTCACCGAACCGAAGTGTTTCAGCAGCACCTGCTTGCGTTTGGGACCGACGCCCGGAATCTCGTCCAGCACCGAAGACGTGCTACGCTTCAGCCGTACCTTTCGGTGGTACTCCACCGCAAAGCGGTGAGCCTCATCACGCACCGCCTGCAGCAGATGCAGTACCGGCGAATCTTTGGGCAATAGCAACGGCTCCGACCGTCCGGGCTGGAATATCTCCTCGTACCGCTTCGCCAGTCCGATAGCGGGAACCTGCAATCCCACCTCTTTCATCGCTTCGAGCGCGGCGTGGAGCTGTCCCTTGCCGCCGTCGATCAACATCAGATGAGGCAGTTCGGTGAACTTGGGGTTCCCTTTCTGAGCCTCCTGCAGGCGTCGCGTAACCACTTCTTTCATCATGGCGAAGTCGTTTGGTGTTTCGGGATGGTACTTGATGCTGAAGCGGCGGTAATCGCTTTTGGAGGGCTTGCCCTCTTTCAGCACCACCATCACTCCCACAGGCGCATAGCCCTGAATGTTCGAGATGTCGTACGCCTCGATGCGCCGGGGCGGTGTGTCCAATCCAAGCACCTCTTGCAATGCCAGCAACACCGCCTCCTGTTGTGCCTTCTTTTGCAGCCACTGCTGGCGCGCCTGCTCTAAGGCAAGCTCGGCGTTGGTCAGCGCGAGCTCCAGCAGCTTCTTTTTGCTTCCTCGCTGGGGTGTGTGCAGTTCCACCCGTTTACCTTTTTTCTGCCTCAGCCACTGCCCGATGATGTGCGCTTCCTCGATGGGTGCAGGCAAAAGGATTTCGCCCGGTACGTCCTGCGCCTGTTCGTAGTACTGCTTGAGGAACTCCTGCAGGGCTGCACGCTGGTCCTCGCCGCTTGCGCCGTCCAGGAAGAAGTGCTGCTGTCCTATCAGCTTGCCGCCACGGATAAAGAACATCTGTACCAGTGCGCGTTGCTCGTCGGCGGCGTATGCCAGCACGTCACGGTCTACCATGTCGCTGGAGACCACTTTCTGCTGAAGCATGACCTGCTCCACAGCGCGTATCTGGTCACGCAGGGCGGCAGCACGTTCGAACTCCAGACGCTCCGCCGCCTCTTCCATCTGCCTGTACAGCCTCTTGAGTAGTTTTTCGTGCCTGCCGCTGAGGAACATCTCTACCTCCCGCACCGTTTCGCGATACCTCTCTTTGTCGGCAAGACCGGCACAGGGGGCGGGGCACTTCCCCATGTGGTAGTACAGACAGGGCTTGCGCACCGGCTCGCCGGTAAACGCCTCGCCGCACGTTACCAGCGGGAAGAGACGGTTCAGCAGATGAATCGTCTGATACACCGGTCGGCTGCCGGAGTAGGGACCGAAATAGCGGTTGCCGTCGTTCCTGGCGCGGCGCGCCAGCATCAGGCGAGGGAACGGCTCGGAAGTGGTCAGGCAGAGAAACGGATACTGCTTATCGTCACGCAGTCGGATATTGTAGGGTGGGCGGTAACGCTTAATCAGGTTGCATTCCAGCACCAGAGCTTCCAGCTCGGTGTCGGTAACTATCCATTCCAGGTCGGCGATTTTTTCCACCAGCCGGCGCGTCTTGAGGGAGAGCTCCGCGCTTTTATGGAAGTACGAACGCACCCGCGAGCGCAAGGAGACCGCTTTCCCGACGTAAAGCACATTTCCCTGCGCGTCTTTGAACAGATACACACCCGGCAGGGCAGGAAGCGACTGGAGTTTCTCACTGAGCGTGTCGTTCACGCTATCATTTTAGCACAAAGTGAGGGGACACTATCTGCGTCCGCGCTGCCAGCGGTCATAAAACACCGCCACGATGACCATCGCGCCAATCAGCACTTGCTGCCACTCCACTTCCACGTTCAGCAGGTTGCAGCCGTTGCGGATAATCGCCATTAAGAACGCGCCCAGCAATGTGCCCACGATGCTACCCTGTCCGCCCATCAGGCTGGTGCCGCCGATCACCGCCGCCGCAATGGCATCCAGCTCCCAGCCTTTGCCCGCTGTCGGCTGCGCGACCGTCGCCCGGCTGGCTTGCAGAACGCCGGCTAACCCCGCACATAGCCCGCACAGGATGAAATAGGTGGTCTGATAGCGCACGAGCGACACCCCCGACAGACGCGCGGCCTCCGGGTTGCCGCCAATGGCATAGCAGTAGCGCCCCAATCTGGTGAAGCTGAGCAGAAGGTGAAAACCCACCGCAACCAGCAGCAGCACCCACAGGGACCATTCCTTGCCCAGACGTTCGAAGCCGGGCGCAATGCCCGTCAACGAGACGCCTCCGCTAATCAATAACGCTGCACCACTGGCTATCCCCAGCATCCCCAGCGTAACTACAAAGGCGGGCATGCGCAGGCGCGTGGTAACCAGACCGTTAAACAGCCCGCACAGCGCGCCCGTCGCCAATCCTATCAGCACACCCTGCCATGCCGACGCGCCATGCTTCATCGCATACACCGAGGTGACCCCGCTCAGTGCAAGCACCGCTCCCACCGAAAGGTCAATCCCGCCGGAGATGATAACCACCGTCTCGCCAATCGCCAGTATCGCGACCGCTACCGTCTGTATGGCAACGGTGCGCAGGTTGTCGTAGGTGAGAAAGGCGGGCGTCTGTGTACTGAGGAACAGCCCCAGCAGCAACAGGAACGATAGCGGAGCCAGAACCTGACGGTAGGAGGTAGCCAGTTTACGCCACACGGGTACCGAAGGTGTGCCCATCTCAGTCCAGATAGTACCGCACGTTGGTAATCACGACGTCGCGTACGTTGCCCAGCGCGAGCTTGATCAAAAACGCCGAGTTATTATGCAGAGCACGCTCCCACCACTTCGTTACCACGAACTCGGGCAGCACCACGGTAATCAGGTGGCGCGGGTGGTCCTGGCGCACCTGCCGTACATACTCCACCAGCGGCCCGATGAGGGAGCGGTACGGGGATTCGATAATCACCAGTGGCATGTCTCCGCCCCACTGCTCCCAGCGTTCCTTCAGGCGCTGCGTATCTGCTGGGTTAATCTCGATGTGGACGGCACGGTGGTCTTTAGAGATTTCACGGGCGTATTCCAGCGCGGGAACCACGCCACGGTGAACATCGGGCACCAGCACCAGCACCGTATGTGGGGGAGGGGGTGGCGGTTCATATCCTATGAGCGTGAGACGCGCACGCACCTTCTGGTAGTGCCGATTGACCTGCGTGAACAACCACATCAGCACGGGAAGCACCACCACCACCAGCCACGCGCCCTGTGGTCCCTTTTCAACGATAATAACCAGCAACACGATGCCAGTGGACACCGCGCCGATGCCGTTGACCAGCATCTTCCACCGCCAGCCAGGGCCCTTTTGCTGGAGCCAGTGCCTGACCATGCCCGCCTGCGAGAGCGTGAATGCCGTGAACACGCCCACCGCGTACAGCGGAATCAGGCGGTCGACACTACCGCCGAACACCACAACCAGAATAGACACGAACACCGCCAGCAGGATGATACCGTTGGAGAACACCAGGCGGTCGCCAAGGTTCGCCAGCTGGCGGGGCATAAAACCGTGCCTGGCAAGGATGGAACTCAGGCGGGGGAAATCAGCATAGGCGGTGTTTGCGGCAAGCAACAGGATGATAGCAGTGGCGAACAGTACCACACCCCGCAGCAGTGGATTATCGTGGAAAACCGCTCGGGCTGCCATCGAGATGACCGACTCTGCGCTGGCATCCTCTCCATGTGCCCCGTGTCCGTAGTACACAATGTGGTTCGTTTGCGCGATATACGATATCCCCAGGAATATGGTGCTCAGGATGACACCCATCGCGATGAGCGTCTGTGCGGCGTTTTTACTTTCGGGCGCGCGAAACGCAATCACACCGTCTGCCACCGCTTCTATACCCGTCATCGCCGCGCATCCAGAAGCGAACGCCCTCAAAATGACGGTCAGAGAAAGCGCGTGCACAGCCGTTTGCGCTGTCTGTTCGGGAGGTGGATAGGAGCGCGGTTGATACCCGAACAGTGGACCCAGCACCCCGACTGCGACCATGCTCAGCATGGTGATGACGAAGAAATAAGTGGGGAAGGCAAACAGTAGACCGCTCTCCCTCGCTCCACGCAGGTTCGCCAGCGTGAGGAACCATATGGCCGCAACAGCCAGCTCTGTCTGGTACGGTGCAAGGTTGGTAAAGAAGGAGGTGATTTGCTGCACGCCTGCCGTGATGCTTACTGCTACTGTCAGCACGTAGTCGGTGAGGATGGCGGCAGCCGCCAGAAGCCCCCACCGGATGCCCAGATTCTCGCGCGAAACGATATACGTGCCCCCACCCTGCGGATACGCATAAACCGTCTGTGTGTAGGAAATCACCACAATCCACAGCAAAACCACAATGGCGATAGAGATGGGTACCGTCAGGTGCAAAACGTGCGGACCTGCGATGAGCAGGTTGAGCAAAATGGCTTGCGTAGCGTATGCAGTGGAAGATAGCGCATCTGAGGCGAAAATTGGCAACGCCAGAATCTTGGGTAGCCGCTGGTGAGACAGCTGTTCCGTAGACAGAGGCGAGCCAAAAATGAGCCGCCTCACCAGAGACCAGTCCAGCCGAATTTGCGTGCTTTTTCCCATCGTGCCTGCAACCGTCCCGTTTCCCTAAGCCATTTCACAACTCGAACGGGATAATCCTGCTTGCGGGGCTAACGGCTGTTGGCTTCGCGCATCATCTCTACCACCTGTGGGGTGCGTTGTGGGCTCACATCATACTGGTCGCCAGGGCTCATCCAGTTCCATACCAGCGTGAGCGGTATATCCAGCTTTCTTGCCTGCTCCAGCACGTTGCGCAGGAAGGGTGCATCCGCGCGCTGAGCGTATTCATCGCCTGTCTCGCCGATGTACAGCGGTTTGCCGATACGCTCGGAAGCCTGTTTGAAAACAGCCAGCACCTGCGCAGAGTCCTCGTCTTTGTTCCCAAAGCGCAGGTTGTCGTGCTTGCGGTAGAAGTGGATGCTCAGCAGGTCAATCGGGTCGGGATGGGTATCGCGCAGGTAGGTTTCCATTTCGGATACGCTATCCTCTGTCCAGTCGCCCCTGCCTCTGGCGAGGCGCAGGTGCTGAGCGGCAGGGCGCGGCGAGGCAAATCCCGAGCCGATGAGGTGATTGGGGTCTATCTGCTTGATGAAGGTCGCCCATTCCTTGAGGAAAGGTATCATCTGCTCGGTCGTGAAGTGGTCGCGGCGCAGGCGCATGAAGGAAGTTCCCTCATGTACCGGGTTCAGGTTGCTCCACCCGTAGGGGTGCATGAACTCCAGGTCCGCACCCAGGTTCATCTCGTTGGTGAGCTCCCAGAAAAGGATGGTCGGCTCGTCCTTGTAGCGGGAGACGATTTGATGAGTGTAAAGCCACAGATACTGCCGTGAGCGCGAATCGGGGTTGGTCAGCATGTCCTGCACGCACTCGTTCGCCATGTCGGGAAAGAGGTAGAGGTTCCAGTGGATGACCGGTATCAGTCTCACGCCCTGCTGCTTCGCCGTTTGTACCAGCTCGTCGAACGCGCCCCAGTAGACCTTCTCGTTCGCCCAGTTGCGCATGTGCGAGGGGTAGAAACCCACGCCTGCGAAGCGGATGACGGTGAATCCCCGCTTCGACGCCTCCTGAATGGCCTGCACCGCCTGCTGCTTCGCCTCGCCGCCCTCCAGAAAGCGGAGGAAGAGGTCAAACTTGTTCACCGACACCAGACGCAGGGGTTTTCCGTCCAGCAGCAGTTGCGTGCCTTTTCGTTGCAAGAAGCCGTTCCCCTGTGCAGCTGCTCCCACGTTCAGGAAGAGCCACACGGTGGCAATCAGAAGAACGGCTAGCAGACTTACCCTCATTCCTCAGGCAACCTCCCCGCACGAGTTGAGCGCATTGCCAGCCACAGGAGATCCACGCTGCATCCCGTTTGTGCGACCTGTACCAATTCCGCTAAACCGGATTGCACATGCGGAACCGCGGACAGGGTATGGTGGGTTTCACTGTGTGTAGTTTCAGTATCTCCGCTTCCACACGCAGTGCCTTCGCGGTGTCGTAGATAGCCTGCGCCACGATACCCCCCAGTGTGGGTGGGTCGATGCCCAGTCTTGCATTCAGTACCAGCATCGCATGGCTCAAGTCGCCCAAATCTTCCCCGCCGAAGACGGGTTCCGGATATGCGCTCAGCAAGTTGGCGCCCATTGCTTTGCCCTGGCAGTAGATAGCCAGCTTAATATGCAGCACCTCGGTGTTGCGTGCCCGCGCCGCATCGTGCAATCGCCTCAGAAGCAGGTCCGCGTACTCTCGCGCGTTGAAGAACGGCTCTGCCACCAGCTGCGCGGAGGCGTTGAGCCATCCCAGCTTGACCCCACCGATTTCATACACCTTGTAATCGGCTTTCTCCATCACGCGCGAGCTGAGCGGGGCATCCTGCATCACCTGCTGCATCCATTCGTCCACACCATCGCCGCGTCGGGCAGAGATGGTGAGGATGGGCTTGTCGGGGTGATGCTGGCGCAGGGCATTCACCAGCCGTTGCGCCTCTTCCGTAGACAGGGTATCTACCTTGTTCAGCACCAGAACGTCCGCTTCGTTCAGCTGGTGATGGAAGATGGGCGCGAAGCACCGGGCAAACTCGCTGGGGTTCTCCTCCAAAAGCATCTCGTAGAGGCGCATCGGGTCTATCAGTACCGAAAACGGGGAGATACGAAAAACCCCGCCGTAGAATTGCTTGAGAGGCATAATCACCGATGCCACTGTATCGGTGCAGCTCGCAACCGGCTCGACGATCAGCACGTCTGGCTCCTGCATCAGCACACGCTCGGTAGCGTCCAGCAGGTCGTTCAGGTCACAGCCGAAACAACCGCCAGATACCTCCGCGACCGGCAGACCGAACTGACGTACCAGCGTGGTGTCTACCATCTCTGCCGCGTGGTCGTTGGTCACCAGCCCGACGTTCAAGCCATCCTGCAACAGCCGACGTGTGAGCGCAGCCATCGCGGTGGTCTTGCCGGAACCCACGAAGCCACCCACGAAAATCAAACGCACCGGCTTCTTCGCCAGCAGCGGTCTGGGTTCAAATGCTTGCTCTTCCATAGCGACGTTCCCCCTTCCACTTCCTATTGTACCTTTTTCGCCCCTGAGGTATCGCACTCCTGCGCGTCGATGGCCGACTACCCCCCGATGTCTTGTGGAGGGCGAGGCTCAGCCGAACCGTTGGGCATGTTTTCGGCTCACCAGGAGTTCGCCCTCCAGATGATGGCGATACTGATGGAGGGGACAGCCCCTGCAGCTTTCCACGTGCATTCACCTCGCCAAACAGGGGGAACGGCTGGAGCCCGATAACGCCTTTCTCCAAACGATGCCGACAGCGATCTATCTGCATAACCGGCAGGACGAAACTGCCGTGGAAGCTCTCCTGCGTGCCAGCCGCAAAACACGCTGGGACAACTACGCAACCGATGTGCCGAGAAGCATGCTCCGTCTTCACCAGCTGGTGTTCGGGGCGTATCCGGCGTTGAACCGCATGTCTGCACCCGTATCGGGGTCACCGAATTGGGTGGCGCGCACTGCCGTGCCTCTCGCCTACCTGTCAGACTTGAACGGCGATACCAGACGAGGCGCAGAGATTCGCCTGGCTCTGCTTCGTCCTGGCAGGCTGATGCGCACACAGGCGCACACCAGTCGTACGGCAATGATGGGACCTTTTGGCGAATGGAGCAATGACCTGCGTCAAAAGCTGTGGTATCGGGAAGCGAACCCGGACAATCTGAGAGCGGTGTGCCTTGCAGGGCTTGGCTCTCTAACGTTTGCTACCCTCTTTCTGGTAACAGTGATTTCAGCGCCTTCATTGCTCCGCGCGCGTCCCGTTGGCGAGGCGATTGTGGACGGGATTCGGCATGCAGGGTCGGCAGTCGCGAGTGTTCTATTCCTGTTGTATGTGCCCGCCGCACTGCACACCGCGCGCCTGGGGCGGCAGGCTTCTGAAGTTCTGTACCGTCTCACTTACCGCGAGCCGCAGTACTATGCACAGTTGTCGTGAACGAAGTGGCCAGCCTGACCACCAAACAGGGCGCATAGGTTGTATCAGCACCCCAGTCAAACCGTAAAAAATCGGGATTGTTAATATTTTTTGGTTTTAGACACTTGACGTGGGGGGGGAGACGGTATAATGATGACAGAAACTTCATCAAAAGGATGAGGACAACATGATACGGCTGTTGTTTATCTCCATGTTCGCACTCTGCCTTGTGATGGGTACCGCTTTCGCGTAAACCATCGAGTGGGATCAGGTGAGTAGCAGTGCCACGGAACAGGAGAGCGGCGTGGTAGCGGATGCTTACGGCTCCCCACCCAGCGCGGGGGTCAACGACCTCTGGGTAAGAGCAAACGCCATGGTGAGGTCTGGTGACAACCCCTCTGTTTCTTCCTCCGCCAGGTATGTCATCACGGCCTCACAGACGGGAAGAATTACGTCTCTTGGCAACTACAACTCCGTCCGGATTTATGGACGGCTTCGCCACTACGCCTCCGCCCAGTTAACCTTTGTATACGGTTCGCTCACCCAAAAGTACGAGTCCTATGGAAAAGTGGCGGTAACCTCCCACAATGGTGCGTACCTGGAGTATACTAAGGTTCGAGACGCGGCCTGGGGTACACAGTATACCCCGGTCAACAACGATTACCTGCTCGCTGATGTGCCGAATTGGGACGGCGGCCCATCCAGTTAACACGGATTAGCAAAGCGGTCGCCGAGTGTTCCCGTACCGGACTGAACTTGCTCGTTGAGACGGTGGAGACCACCGCGAGCATCAGAGCAGAGGGATACAATCGCTGACCGCGAATCTATGGGTACGGCTGCCTCTGCCGGCAGCCGTATCCTTCGTCTACATGGAGGTGGATCGTGAAAACGCTCTCTTTCCGTGTGATACAGACGGCGTTCGAGCCAGACGGCAGGTCACGTCACGCTATGAGGAAGTGGCTGATTCTTCTGGGGGACGAAGGGACACTGCGTGCGGAGGTACAGCAATCCACGGTTTTTGCCGGACACCATGCGAACCCTCCCTACGCAAAGGACAAGGACGAGGACTATTTGCGCTACCTGTTGATTCTCAATGGCGACCACTTCTGGTTCAAGCGGTACAAAAGCGACCTAGCACCCCAGTAGATATATCATCACCTTATATCCTGTTATGTGCCTTACACCGACTTCTACTTCACGGTGAACAAGTCAGACCTGTTCTACCGCTACTGTGCCAGTGCCCGTTTGCTGGCGCAACAGCTATCGTCGCTAAAACCGAAAAAGGCAGCTGCTTTTCGCCTGCAGCTCCAAACACCCGTGCTTTGTCCCTACCCCCATGTCACCCACCAGATTCGTGGAAGGTGGAGTGGCACTGCGACAGTTCCTGCCGCCGTAGAGGGACTGGACTACCATGGCAGGCAGGTCTGGCAGACGAAGCTGCAGCACGCAGACTCGCGCGGTTTGCCAAAGCAAATGGTCACGATAGTGAAAGAGGGTTTTCTTCATCAGAGAGTGATGCAGGGCTATGGCACGCCGCCAGGCAAGCCTGAGAACTTCTATTACTTCGTCACCCGCACGAAGCTGCGCCTGCCTGCGCGGCGTGTTGTGAAAACCTACACGCAGTGGCAGGGCAAACCGCTGCTCCACACGGTGGAAGGCTGGGAGGAGAACCGTTTTACCCGTCTGGAGTTTAGCGGATACACCCTTAAGGAGGTCGGCGAGGAGATGTTCCGCCTTGAGGAGAAACCGAATCGGGACGCCGCGCGGGAGGCGCGCGCTCGCTTTAAAACGATTCGCCCGCCATACGAGGAACCGCTTCCAGAGGCTTTTCTGAAAGACCCGGGCGAGCGAGAAGGGCTTCGGCGGGTGCGGGACGATCCTGAAACGCAGACGTACCACGCGGCGTTCGAGCACTTTCAGTTTGAGCAAACCTTTGTGCTGGCACTGATGGAAAACGCCCTGCTCTGGCAGCACGGCTATGCACCACTCCCGTAAGTGAGGAGGCGACCGATGCACGCTCTGAGATGGATTGCACTGCTGGTCTGTATCATTGCCGGTTTCTCCCGTGCCGGCGCAGCGCAGCAGGCGGAGCCGCTGCACGACTACCGGCTGCCGCAGTTCAGCACCGACGCGCGGCTACGCCAGCCGGTCACCTGCACTGCTTTGGGAACGCCTCTTGCCGACCTGCTCAAACGCCTCTCCGGGCAAACGGGCGTCTCTTTGCGCGCCAGCCAGCGGACAGCACAGTGGCGAACGGTGGTGCGTGTAGAGAACCTGCCGCTGGCGGAACTGATGGCATCGCTTGCCGCCGCATTTGACCTGAGCTGGCGCGTGTTGCCCGGCAAAGAGGGGCAGCCTCCTGCCTACGAAATCTATCAGACTCCTGCACAGACACAGCGCGAGCGCGAGTCGTTCGAACGGCGAGTGCAGATTCTTGAGCGCGCGCTTCCCCAGGCGCTCGCCGAGGCACAACGCCGCGTCGAGAAGGGCGAAACAGGAGCAGACCTTTTCCCGCCTGCCGACAGAAGGGATGACCTTGTGCAACAGTACGCAAGCTCCTTGGTCATTCGGCCCAAACTGCGTGCGGCAGCCATGCTGTTAACCCCGCAGGTCATTCGTCGGCTGGTGCAGGGCGAGGACGTTTACTTCAGTGGCGACCGACTCAGCACGCAGCAGCAGAATCTGTTCACAGCAGCTTCTCCTACGCCGTCAAGCATGCCTGGAGCCGTACAGGGACAGGTCGCGCTGGTGCGCTGGCAGTATCAACCCTGGTATTCCCAGCTGCATGTGAGCATCCGCTATCGGGCAGGGAACGGCAGCGGGGGCAGCTACGGAACAAATCTCCTGCTTCCCCCTGACCCGCAGAGCAGCTCCCCACGCTGGTATGACACCACCGATATCCGCACCGTCCTGCGCCAGGACGAATTGCACCGCACACTGCCCGAGGAGGGCACGCCTCCCAAACATCTCACAGTTGCCCAAGCCATCCACCGCCTGTCCGTGATGGTAGCCATTAATGTGGTGGCGGAGTACTACCCCCTGTCGATGCACTTCACGTATCCTTCCGGCGCAGGACGCAATGCGCAGGAGGTGCTGCAAATCATCCTGTCTCCAGCACTTTACGACATCCGAAGGACTGGGAACACCCTGATTTTCGCTGCACGCCGTCGCTACGAGCACCGTCTCTGTGACGTGCCCGCCTCTCAGATTCGCCGGTGGCTGCACAGCGGCGAGTGGTTTGGACTGCGCGTGCAGAGCCTGCGCGAGATGTATCAACTGCCTCCCATACAGCGGCGCGCGCTGGGCTTATGGGCAAGCAAGGAATGCGACCGTTTTGGGCGTGAGGGCGACTATCGCGCCGTGGTCTATGCCAACATCTCGGACCTGCTGTATGCGGAGGGAACAGCCGTCGGACTGTGGCGGTTGCTGATGGCGTTGCCTCCGGCGGCGCAGCTGCGGGTGCTTTCCGGACAGCCGGTCACCGTTAACGAGTTCGCGCAAGTAGGGAACCTGCCCCTGATAGACGTTTCTCCGCCATTTTTCCCGTTCGCCCTCGCCGATTTGCTACCGCGTGAGGCGGTGCGACTGCAGGCAACGCGCGAAGTGACGCAGCACTGGGCGTGTGATAAGGCACGCTTCGGCTCCATCGACGGTCTTCATGGACTGTGGTTGAGCAAGCCCAGCGAGTCGCTCACCGCATTTCGCCGGCGCTTGAGTGAACAGGAAAAGGTGAACTGCGAGCGTTTCGTGCAGGTAGAGGTAGAAACCATTCGTCTGCGCCTGATAACAGGTAAGTCCGGGCGAATAGAGCCGGAGTTTACCCTCGCCCGTTTCAAACAGGCGGTGCCTGTTCGATAGTGCCACGCAGAGGCAGTCCACGGTTTGTCTACCTCTGCCCCTGTCACATTGCCCTGCTAAATCATCTGGTAGTCCACTCTGCCATGCGCCATCACCTTGACGATGATGAACCCACGCCCCTTCGGTGACCAGAACTCGCCTCATCGGTCCAAAACCTTTCTCGCCGAATGGTTGCAAAGGTCATTATACACGTGTCTGATGCTCATCACAAGGAGGTGAGGACGGGGGTGTGATGTCTGAACCAGTGTACGCGATCAGGCTTGCGTGATTATATCTTGTAACCGCCGTTTGAGCAGAGCTTCAAATTGTGGATAGACTGGCGAGGTCGCCGAGATGAACTGCAGAGTCGCTTCCACATCTCCATCAAATTGAAACGCCAGTTCGTCCAGCGCGCAGCAGGCAATAACCCAATCTACTATTTCTCGTTGCGTCATGGGTTGCTCAACAAGCTGTTCCACCTCACCCAACAGACATTCTCCTCCGTACTCATCCACGAGACGCAAACGGACGGATGCACCCTGCGGTTTAGCATATACCGCATAGGTATCACTGGTGGTAGAATGCAATATAATACGTGCAACCTCTACCTCGCCTGGCTCAAGCTCAGGCAAGTACATCCCTCCCATAAAGGCAGGATGCACCTGTTCAAGTTGTGGCTCCTTCATGGCTGCATTCATTACCAGTTCAAGCGCATATTCAAGCTGGTTTTCCCGTAATAACCTGTCTATCTCCGACGCAATCTGCAGGCGAAGAACTGAGCTTCCCAGATTTCGCATCACCTGGTCGCGCAGAGGCAGTTCAAAATACGACTCAGGGCGATATTCTTGGTTGATTACCATTTCCCTAGAAGCCTCCTAAACGCAATGAATAATCTCTGAGATGCTTCACTTTGTCCAGCAGGACAAAAATGCACTGAGAAAGCCTGACTTCGACAGGTATGTAGTCCACCTGCACAAAGGCTTTCGACCCTATTATGTCCTTCCTTGGGAAAATTTTTACTGCATATTTTGACAGTCTTTAGTGCTCCAACTTAGATAGCGGCAAGATAAATGAACAGACCGATTCCTCCTCGACTTCCTACACCATCCGGTAATCTACCCTGCCGTGCGCCATCACCTTCACGATGATGAATCCGCGTCCGGGCGGTGGTTCGCCTTCGAAGCGTATCTCTGCCCGCTCATCGGGTTGTAACCGGAATCCCTGTGTGTGTTTACTCCCGGCGGTCAGGCGATACATGCCTGCGGCATCGCCCCACGTCTCCAGCGGCGTGATAACCTGCACCGCGCCCTGAATCAGGTCGTCCGTGCCGTTGCGCAGGCGCACCACCAGCGCATGGCGTTCCACGTCCATCTCCCACTCGGGGAAATATTCACGTCCGACCTCCAGCACATCTTCGTAAGTCTGCCCGTCCCACTCCAGCTGCGCGCGCACCACTCCGGTGCGTCGCGGCGTGTCGAAGCAGAGCAGGACTTTCCATATTTGCGACTCGCCGGCGGGCAGGTCGAACGGTATTTCGGCAGGCACGGTATGCCAGCCTTCAGGAACGATGAGGCGCACCGTCCCTGTGGCGTTGCGGTCGCGCAGGTTGTTCACCACGCCAACCTCCAGCGTGTTGATGGTCACACCGCCCTGCGCGATGTGGATGCCCGTTTTCACCTCACCACGCAAGCTCACTGCCACCGGCAGGTATCCAATGGGATCTGCGCCCAGATTGTGCTGCCAGTAGCGTACGTAGACGGGTTGCACCGGTTCGGCGGTGGCTCCCAGCACGCGCCGTCCGCCCTTTGGCGTGAACGGTTTTGGCTTCAGCAGGAAGGTCTCGACGGCGAAGCTGTCCAGCCTGAACGACACGGCATCCTGCTGCACTTCCAGCGACTGCAGCGGTTCCTCCAGCAGATTAGCCTGATGCGCACTCTCGATACCCGTGTGCCAGCGCAGGTAAACGATATCGCCAAAGCCAGTTGGGTCGTATAGCCGCGCGATAATCCCCTTGCTTTCGGCATCGACAGGATGCGATTCGAACCGTCCCGTCGGGTTGTCTGCTGGTTTCAACGCGGTGAGTACGGCGTGTGCGGCATCCGCCTGCAGGAAGGAGTAGTCCAGTGGCAGCGCGCCCCCGTGCAACATGCCCTGCACCGTCTGCAGCGGGTTATCCACCTCCCAGCCGACTCTCGCCACCTGCGCCTCACGCCAGCTGCCCCGATGCGGATACAGGCTGTAGCGGAAGAGGTGTGTTTTGTGTTCGGGGATGAACACAAAGGGCAGGCGGTCGGGCTGCCCCCAAGGGGTGCCTCCCCACGCGGCGGTGTGCATCAGGAACAGCACCATCGTGTGGTCGTTCTCTACCGAGTTCAACACGTTGCCGGTGTTCACCAGCGCGACACCGTAGTCGTCGGCGGGCAGGGGGCGTTCCACCAGATTCGCGCTGGTCGGCAGGGCGATGCAGGCGGTCTCTTCCAGCTGCGCCGCGAGTTGCTGCACCATCGCCTGCAAGGCAGCCGCCTCCTTCGCGGCAATCACCAGCACAGGCAACGGCTGCCAGCCGTTGGGCATGAAGGTGTCTTCCACCAGCGCGATGCCCTGCTCTTCCTGAAGAATCGCCCGCAGGCGGTCGGCTTGCGCTTTGGGCAGGTGTCCCAGCAGGTCAGCCAGCATGGTGTTGTCCCCGTTCATGCTGATAAGTACCCGGAAAGACATGCCGAGCGACAGGTCTTCGTTGGGATTGTTGGGGAAGGGCAGAATGGTGTCTTCCACCGGCAGCTGCAGTCGGCGTGGTGCGTCGAAGTCGTCATAGACGGGAGTGCAGGGGATGCCCTTACGAATCAGCGCACGTTGCAGGATGTATGCCGCCTGCACGCTGGCGGGATGGTGCGAGGTCACCAAATGGCACATGCCGAACGGACGTTGCTGGTCATCGGTGAAGCGCACCCATGCTGCGCCTGACAGGTCTACCCACTGGCAGGCGTGCCGCGCGCCGCACTCCGAGTAGTTGCGCCACTGGTGGAAGCGGAAGTCCAGCTTGCCCTTGCTCTTGCGCTTGGTGATGGCTCCGAACCGCTCTTCGAACACCGGCTCCGCGTTTTGCACGTTCACGGGGAAGGTCACCACGAACAGTTCGTTCTCGCCGCGGTATCGTTGCAACTGGGTGGCGAAGTCGATCCGACGCACGCCCTGCGTTAAAGTCACCACCTGCTCGCGCTCGCAGGAACGCATCTCGCCGCGAATCACCAGCCGCGATTGCACAGGTCCCTGAAACGCCTGTACCGTTGCCGCGTAGTCGCGGGAGAACCACTTCGGTCCCAGCGTGTAGCACTCCCAGGCGGGTTCCGCGCGGTCCGCCTTCTCCAGCAGCGCGACGATTTCATTGCCCGGTCCTGCCTGCAGGTTGAGCACCTCGCGCTCCGCCAGCTTGTCGACGATACTGCTCAGTCCACCCCCCAGCTGCGGGTCGGCGGTGACGCGGAAGTACTCGTTCTCGATAGTGTAGCCGGGGATTAGCTGGGGCGCGGGAGGCAGGACATCGGTCTCCACCACGCGGTAGGTGCGAAAACCCATCGGCGGGATGTCCTTCGCCAGCAGGGTCACCTCCGCCTCACGCAGGGGCAGGCGCGGCGGGATGGGCGATTCCAGCTGGCAGGGCACGCTGTTGCCCTGCGAGTCCTCGATGCGGAATCCGCTGACCGGTTTGGGGAAGCGCAGGGTCACCCGCACGGCGTCAGTGCGGCTCCAGTTCAGCGCGTTATGCACCTGTAACGCGATGACAGTAGGCGGCGGGGCGGTGTAGGCGGTGTCGGTCTGGTCGCAGATGTAGCGCAGGCTGCGGGTGCGCACGTCGTGCGCCAGCTCCAGCGCCTCGCGGAAGCCCGCCATCATGTCCAGAAAAGCGCGGTCGCAGGACGGCCCCGCGATGCCATCGTGATGCTGGTTGAACAGGATTTGCCGCCACGCCTTGTCCAGTGCTTTGTCGGGATATTCCGCGCCCAGCAGGTGGGCAACGGTAGCAAAAAACTCTGCCTGCTGCAGGCTCTGTTCCGCCAGACGGTTGGCGATTTTCAGCTCGATGCGCGACAGCCCCGTGCCCTGATGGTGCCACTCATAATCGCGGGCAGTGACGGGTATGGAGACAGTGCGCTCCTCATGCTGGTGGAAGGCGTGTTCGAACCACTGCTCATGTCCGATGCCGCTGATGAGGACGGCGTGTTCGCGCCGCGCCAGCTCGTCGCAACGTCCGGCAATCCACGCGGTGGGCGGCTTGAAGTCCACGCAGTCCAGACGGCAGTCGGCGGTGAAGCCCAGCGAGCGCATCTCCTGAAAGAAGTCGTTTATTGCCTTCAGGAAGGTATCGGGGTCGCTGCTGGGAAACCAGTAGCCCATGCGTTTGAACAGCAGCGGCTCGCCGTCCAGCGCGAGATGCCAGAACACCGCCAGCGCACCGCGAATGTCTTTACTCCAAATGCACCCTCGAAAGCGCGACTTACGCAGAATCTGCCCCAGTTGCGCCGTGTGTCCGAACACGTCCCAGGGCATGTATATCCACGGCTGGTCGCCCAGCACGCCCTCGTGGTACCAGCGTCCGTACAGGATGTTGCGCACGATGCCCTCGCCGCCGATGACCGTCTCGGTGGGCTGGCTGTGCGAGCCGCCCGTGCCGATGCGCCCCTCCTGTATCCAGCGGCGCACTTCGGGCAATGCTTCCGGGTGTGTGTCTAAATAGGGTTTCAGGTAGGTCAACTCATGCAAAAAAACGCCGTAGTGCGGGTCCACACGCAGAATCTGCAGGTTCTGGTGCATATCGCCCAGCAGGCTCACTGCGTAATCGCGCTGGTCCTCCAGCCACACCACATCGGAATGAAAGCCGGGCACCACGTAGGTGCAGGTGCGCTGCGCCATTGCCGTTCCCCCTTCGTGTCAGCATCTGTGTGGTTATCCAGTTGGGCACGAAAGGGACGGTGTCCTGCCTGTCTCGCCCTCCGAAACCTTATCTCCTGCCACGGTGTCTGAGTATGACGTCTGCGCTTTCGCAGTAAAGATGCAGCCAAACAGCGAAATAAACGTCACCACGTGTTCAAACAGGAGAGGAGTATGGAAAGCAGAACCACTGTATGGCTGACGGCGATTGGGGTGTGGTTGTGCCTGATGGTGAGCCGGGGAACCGTTGCACAGGAGACCACTATTCCCCACCCTGGTATGCTGCGCTACCCCGATGTGAGCGCAACGCACATTGTCTTCGTCTACGCCAACGACCTGTGGCTGGTGCCGAAGTCGGGCGGACTGGCTGTGCCTCTGGCAAATCCGCCGGGGCAGGAATCCTTCCCACGCTTCAGCCCGGACGGCAAAACCGTTGCTTTCGTGGGCAACTACGACGGCAACCGCGACATCTACACGGTGCCGGTAGAGGGAGGCATTCCCTATCGGGTAACCCATCACCCGTCCTTCGAGTGGCTGAGCGAGTGGACGCCCGACGGCAACAGATTGATTTTCTCGGCATCCAACCTGAGCGGTTTCGGACCGGGTATGAAGATGTATACCACCTCCGTGAAAGGTGGTCTGCCCGAGAAACTGCCGATTCCCTATGGGGTGAACGGTAGCCTGAGCAGCGACGGGGTATGGCTTGCTTATACTCCGCATTCCACTGACAACGCGACGTGGAAGCGCTATCGCGGCGGTATGGCAACCGATATCTGGCTGTTCAACCTGCGCACCAAACAGTCCAGACGCATCACCGACTGGGAGGGTACCGATACCCTGCCCATGTGGCATGGCGAAAAGGTGTACTACCTGTCCGACGCCGGACCGGAACACCGCCTGAACATCTGGGTATACGACACCCGCACCGGCAAGCGCGAACAGATTACCCGCTTTAAAGATTTCGATGTGAAGTGGCCTTCTATCGGACCGGGAGACAGAGGCGAGGGCGAAATCGTCTTCCAGCAGGGTTCCCACCTGTATCTGCTGAACCTTGCCACGCGCAAGGCGCAACCGGTTCAGGTGCAGATTCCGGGCGCCCGCCCCACGCTGCGCCCTCGGGCGGTGGACGCCAGCCGCTTCATCTTCGGCTGGGGCATCTCACCAACCGGCAAGCGTGCGGTGGTGGAGGCGCGCGGCGACATCTGGACACTTCCCGCCAAAAACGGCTCTCCACGCAATCTCACCCGCACCAGTGGCGTGGCAGAACGCGACCCCGCCTGGAGCCCGGACGGACAGTGGATTGCCTACTTCTCCGATGCCACCGGCGAATACGAGCTGTATATCATGCAGTCCGACGGCAAAGGCGAGCCCAAACGGCTAACTACCGACGGCGCGTGCTTCCGCTACAACCCCGTCTGGTCACCCAATTCGAAGTTCATCGCCTTCTCCGACAAGACGGGCGCGCTGTACATCTACGGTATGGATAGCGGTCGGGTGAGGCTGGTAGACAAAGACCCGTGGGCGGTAGCCCCGTCGCCCAGCTGGTCATCTGACAGTCAATGGATAGCCTACGCCAAAACCGGAGAGCGCAGCCGCAGTTCCGAGATATGGCTGTACAACGTGGATACCGAGCAAAAGGTGCAGGTCACCAGCGGTATGTTCAATGACAGCTCGCCCGTGTTTGACCGCAAGGGCGACTACCTGTACTTCGTAAGCCATCGCCACTTCCGCCCGTTCTACGAGGACCTGGGCACCACGTGGATATACGCGGGCACGCAGGTTCTGCTGGCGGTGCCTCTGCGGGCAGACATGACCTCACCTTTCCTGCCCAAAACCGATGAGGAGAAATGGGGTGAGAAAGGCAAAGAACAGCCGAAAGAGGGGCAACCCGAAAAGCGCGAGGAGAAACCCGCTGCTCCCGCCCAGCCGACAGACGAGGTGAGCGGCGAATGGAGCGGAACGGTATCGGGAAGCATGATACCGGGCGGTAGCCTCAGCATCAGAGCGAAGCTTCAGCTGCAACCCAATAACACGGTGACCGGCACGGTGGAAAGCCCGATGGGCAGCGCATCGGTGAACGGAACCTATAACCCGAACACAAAGGAACTGGCGCTGGTCGTCACCCTGCCCGATGGCACCGTACTGAACCTGAACGCAAAGATTACGGGTAACACCCTGGAAGGCACGGTGACCGCCCCCACCGGGGAGAAACTGCAGCTGAGGGCGGAGAAGGTTGGAGGAGCGCCTGCAGCACCCGCCCAGCCTGCAAAGCCAGAGGGCGCACCGCCTGCCAAACCCGATGGGAAGGTGCACATCGACGTTGCGGGCTTCGAGGCGCGTGCCATCCAGCTGCCGGTCAAACCCGGGCGATTCGGCAGGCTGGCGGTGAACGACCGCGGGCAGCTGATTTTCGTGCGGATGCCCGTCGCCGGCAGCGAAGAACCGCCCGCCATCAAGCTGTTCGACCTCAACGATGAGAAGCGGGAAGAGAAGGTCGTCGCCAGCGGGGCGAGTTCCTTCGATATCTCCGCCGATGGTAAGAAGCTGCTGGTGATTCGCGGCAACGCGGCGAGTATTCAGGATGCTGCACCCGGAGCATCTGGCGACGCTGTGGTCACCAGTGGGATGAACGTGATGATCGACCCTCGCGCCGAGTGGAAGCAGATATTTACCGACGCCTGGCGCATCCAGCGCGACTTCTTCTACGACCCCAACATGCACGGCGTGAACTGGAAAGCCATGCGCGACCACTATATGCCGATGCTGGAAGACTGCGTCAGCCGCGAGGACGTGAGCTTCGTCATCGGCGAGATGATTGCCGAGTTGAATGTCGGTCATGCCTACTACATGGGCGGCGACACCGAGCAGGCTCCCTCGGTATCGGTTGGTTTGCTGGGGTGCGATTTCGAGCTGCATCGTGGCGCATACCGCATCAGCAAAATCTATCAGGGTGCGCCGTGGGATTCGGATGCACGCGCACCCCTGAGCGAGCCGGGCGTGAAAGTGAAAGAGGGCGACTACCTGCTGGCGGTCAACGGTGTGCCGATAGACACCAGCAAAGACCCCTGGGCGGCTTTTCAGGGGATGGCAGACCGTGTGGTCAACATCACCGTGAACGACCAGCCGGTGATAGATTCGAACGCCCGAGAGGTAGCAGTGCGCCTGCTGAGCAGCGACAGCAACCTGCGCTACCGCGCGTGGGTGGAAAGCAAGCGCGCCTACGTGGAACAAAAGACGGACGGGCGGGTGGGCTATATCTACGTACCCAACACCGGAACCGACGGACAAAACGAGCTGGTGCGCCAATTCTTCGGGCAAATCGGTAAGGACGCGCTCATTATCGACGAGCGGTGGAACGGCGGTGGTCAGATACCCACTCGCTTCATCGAACTGCTGAACCGTCCGTTGACCAACTACTGGGCGCGTCGCGACGGAAACGACTGGCCCTGGCCACCCGATGCGCACTTCGGTCCCAAGTGCATGCTGATTAACGGTCTGGCAGGCTCGGGCGGCGATGCCTTCCCCTACTACTTCCGACAGGCTAAGTTGGGCAAGCTCATCGGCACGCGCACGTGGGGAGGGCTGATAGGCATCTCCGGCAACCCACGCCTGATTGACGGCGGATATACTTCCGCCCCCACCTTCGCGTTCTATGAGAAGGACGGCACCTGGGGTATCGAAGGGCATGGGGTAGAACCCGATATCGAGGTCATCGATGACCCTGCGCTGATGGTGAACGGCGAGGACCCCCAGCTGGATGCCGCCATCCAGCTGATGCTGGATGAACTGAAGCGCAACCCATATATTCCGCCCAAACGCCCGCCCTACCCTGACCGCAGGGGAATGGGTATCCGCGCGGAGGACAAATAACCCTGCAGGGGCAACCACAGGGGGTTGCCCCTGCACGCCCCTACCTGCCCAAATAGTACACGTCTTCCGACATCTTCTCGCGGCGGCCGTTTGGGTAGACACGCCACACTGTTACCTGCAGGGCGGGCATCCTATCACGCACACAGCGGCTGGCAAAGCGTGAAAGGCGCACCCGGGTGGACGGCGGTTTTTCACCCCAAAGCTCCACCTGCAACCGCCGCTCCTCCACGCTGGCGCGAATCTGCACTGCGAAGAGATGGGGGTTTTTCACCTTAAGGTCCAGAACGCTGCTGACCGTTGCGTCCAGACCGGGCTCCAAATACGGCACAGGCATGGCGTGTGCATGTCTCTCTATCACCTGCAGGTCGGTCAGCAGCGCCGCAGCGTACAGCGTACTGGATACCTGGCAGACGCCCCCTCCTAACGCGCGCACGCGCCCTTTGTCTGTAAAGACCGGAGCCGCTTCGAAACCAGCATCGGGCGCCTGACGCGAACCCACCGCCTGATTAAAAGAAAAGACGGCGCCCGGCAAGATAACCCTGCCGTCCAGCTTTTGGACGGCAAGGCGGATGTTCTGTACCCTTGCGCGGTCTGCCGGGTTAAAACGGGTTAATGCCTGTGCCCACAGGTAGCGGAACTCCGGCATAGTCCCCTCCTGTTATGCAGAATCCAGTACCTCGCGCACCCGATGGGCAAGGTCGGCGGGGCGATACGGCTTCGGCAAGAAAGCGATGCCTTCCTCCAGCACACCGTGATGCACAATCACGTTCTGGGTGTAGCCGGAGGTGTATAGCACCTTCAGATGTGGGTATCGCTCCTGCAAGCTTTGAGCCAGCGCCGCGCCGCTCATTCCGGGCATCACCACATCGGTTAGCAGGAGATGGACAGGCTCTTCCAAGCTTTCCACCAGTCGCAGTGCATCCGCACCGTTCGCGGCTTGCAGCACGCGATACCCATGTGCCTCCAGAGCCGCCACCGCGACATCCCGCACGGCATCGTTATCTTCCACCACCAGAACGGTTTCGTGGCCACCGATGACTCTCCTGCGCATGGGGCGTTCGGGCAAGCCTGCCGCAGTTTCCTGCGTGCGCGGCAGATACACCTTGAAAGTGGTGCCTTTACCCGGCTCGCTGTATACCCAGATACTGCCCCCCGCCTGTTTGACAATCCCGTAACAGGTGGACAACCCCAGCCCGGTTCCCTTGCCGGTCTCTTTCGTGGTGAAAAAGGGCTCGAACAGGCGGGCAAGGGTGCGCTCGTCCATGCCGATGCCGGTGTCGCTGACTGCGAGCAGCACGTACTCGCCTGCCTGCACCTCCGCGTGGCGAGCACTGTACGCTTCGTCCAGAGTGACGTTCGCCGTCTCGACGGTTAACACCCCGCCCTCGGGCATGGCATCCCGCGCGTTAATTGCCAGATTCAACAGCACCTGCTCTATCTGGGTAGGGTCAGCATAGACATGCCACAGTTCCGGCTGCAACACCGTCTCCAACCGGATGTTCTCAGGAAGCAGGCGTTGCAGGAAAGTTTCCGCTTCGCGCACCAGTTCGTTCAGATTGAACACCCGCGGGGAGATAATCCGCCGCCGGGCGAAAGCCAGCATCTGGTTGGTGAGGTTGCTCGCCTGTTCCGAGGCTTTCAGTATTTGCTCGATGTATGCGTGTGCCGGATCCCCCTCCGACACAGTGGATTGCGCCATTTCGGCATAGCTCTGGATGACCGTCAGCAGGTTGTTGAAATCGTGGGCGACGCCTCCCGCCAGCTTGCCCAGGCTTTCCAGTTTGGAGGACTGTATCAGCTGCTCGCGCAGCCGTCGCGATTCGGTGACATCCAACGCCACGCCAAGCAGTTGCCTTGCGCTGCCGTCGGGGAATCTGTCAAAAACGGTGGTGCGCAGCAAGATCCACTTCCAGTCGCCTGTCTGGTGCTGGATGCGGCACTCCACCTCCACCATGAACCCCTCGGAGGCGTTGCGCAGTTTTCGCATCTCTTGCCGAACCAGGGGGCGGTCATCCGGGTGAAGCAGCTCTTCCGGCGCCAGATCCCCGCCGGTCAATTCGCCCGGCAGGTATCCCGTAATGGCCAGCGACTCGCGACTCGCGTAGACCAGCCGCTCCTGTTCGAGGCTGTAGATGAACAACACCGCCGGTAACGCATCCGAGATGTGCTGCAACAAGCGCTCGTTCTGTTTCAGGGCCTCTTCCATTCTCCACTGCTCGGTCACATCTCGCAGGATGAAGATGTAATGTGTTACCGGCCCGGAGGCATCGCGCAGGGGAGCAACGGAGGCTTCCATCTGGAACTCTTCGCCCTCTTTGCGGTAGTGGACAGCACGCCAGGTGACGGTTTTTCCCCTCGATGCCATCTTTTCCAGTTCACTCAGCAGAGAACGTCGTGTGTTCGGTCCCTCCAGAATCTGTGGACTGCGCCCCACGACCTCCTCCAAAGAGTAGCCGGTCAAACGGGTGAAAGCGGGGTTGACGTATACAATGGTGGGACCGGGTGGGTTCCGGTCGGCAGTGGTTATCAGTATAGCCTCCGGCGCCTGCTCCAAAACCATCTGAGCCAGCGTTTCTTCAGTTCTCATTACTGGTTCCTCCCTCTCCGGGGTTCAGCTACGGAAAGGCACAGGTGCGGAGGCAACCGGTACGGCAGTTTGCAAAAGACACGGGCTCGTTCCCTGCGAGAGGAAAGATGTTCATCTGCACCGCCGCTGTGCGTCTCCGGTGCATTATATCAGGTTTTGCAGGCTGTTTGCTACCCCCTGTCGGGGGAAACTCCGTTATAATGAAGTGGGGTTCTCTCGCATCGCGACAGGAGGAGGTATCCGATAGTGTTTCAGAAGAATCAGCCCAGACTACGACCGAAAACGTTCAACGTGATAGTGATTATCTACGACCCTGTACTGCGCACGCGCGGCAACCAGAAGCTGACGCAGTACATGAAGTGGCATGACCCCCGCAAACTCACGCAAGCGATGATCGATGACGCCCGTGAAACCAGCGGCGGTTACGTCAACTATCGCGTGGTGGAAACGATAGAGTACGATGGCTTCCCGACCAAGCGCACCGGTTTCGCCTACACGGAAGAGCAGTTCCTGGAGGTGTGGGAAAAAGACCGCAATAAACACGTGCCGGGCATGACCAGCTTCAAACGCATGTTTGACCAGTTTGACCTGTACCGCAAAATCCGCAGCAAGAACGTGAGTGAAATCTGGCTGTGGGGTGCACCCTATTTCGACTGGGATGAATTCCACTGGAAAACGCCGGGCGACCGCATCCCCTACCAGACCGACAATCCGTGGTTCTACCGACCCTACGACATTCCCGACGTGGGCAAGACGCTGTGGATTATGGGCTGGAACTACGAGCGCGGTGAAGGCGAGATGCTGGAGAGCTACTGCCACCGCATCGAGAGCGTACTATCGCTGACGGTGGGCAAGGGCATCTGGGACCACAAGCGCAACGGCGATAACATCTCGAACCGCTTTACCCGCGTGGACAAAGATTTCCCCGGCGAGTCGGAGGTGGGCAGTGTGCATTACGCCCCCAACTCCCGCAGTGACTACGACTGGGATAATCCCACCCCTGTCTGGAGCTATGCGGACGACTGGCTGACCTATCCCCACCTTCCACGCAAGAAGAAGCTGATGAGCAATAAGGACTGGGGTTCACTGCCGGGCGTGCCCGCCATCGTGCGCCACCACAAGTGGTGGATGGAGCGCATTCCAAAGGCTCCGGGCGTCACCGACGGCTTCTACAACAACTGGTGGGAGTACATTGTGAACTACGATGAAGCAGTCAGGCGATTGCCCCCGCCCGGCGCGACTTTCCAGAAAGCAAGGGTGGCAATGTACGCGGAGTAAATGAAGATGGCGCCCTCGGAGGGATTCGAACCCCCGACGCCCTCCTTAGGACGGAGGCGCTCTGTCCACTGAGCTACGAGGGCGCCTTGCGACTTTATGGTAACATGTTTCTGCCCCTGCTGTCAAGTCGGGTCAGGGAGGCTTTATAGACCGCCTCACTGTGTGCCCCAACGAGCGATTGCTGCAGGTATCCAGTGCCCACACACAGACCATTTCAGCACATGTGGTGGTAACACCCTGTGTCCTGCAATCGTCTAATCCTGCGGATACCTCCGACGACGGAGCGATTAGAGAAAAGAGATGCCTGCAGACCACAGCACACCGATGGGTCCATTGCGTCCTCATCCGCGCAACCCGCGCTATTTTGCCAATGCACGCGGTCGGGCAATCTACCTGACCGGTTCCCACACATGGATGAACCTTCAGGATATGGGGACTGCGGATCCACCCAAACCGTTTGATTTTAGCGCGTATCTCGACTTTTTGGTACAGCACCATCACAACTTCATTCGCCTCTGGTCGTGGCAATCGACAGGAGCCTGGATATTCCCCCGTATTACCCCGCACCCCTGGCGACGCACCGGACCGGGCAATGCCAGCGATGGCAAGCCTCGTTTTGACCTGACTCAGCGTGATGCCGCATACTTCCGTCGCCTGCGTGAACGGGTACAGCTCGCCCGACAGCGCGGCATCTATGTATCGGTGATGCTGTTCGTCGGTGGCAACGTGTCCGTACCCGACGAGTGGAAAAGACACCCCTTCCGACGCGGCAACAATGTCAACGGCGTCGACGGCGATATCGACGGAGACGGTACGGGCAAGGAGACGGTAACTCTTCAGCAACACCGGCAGCTTCGAACGGTGCGGGAAATACAGCTTGAGTACGTCCGTCACGTCATCGACACGGTGAATGAGTTCGACAATGTGCTGTATGAGATTATCAACGAAGGCGGCACGCGCGAGTGGGATTGGTTTATGGTGAATTTCATCCACGAATACGAGCAAACGAAACCTCTGCAGCACCCGGTGGGATTGACCGGTCACGGCGGAGAGAGCAATGACAGCATGCTGAGCAGTCCTGCGGAATGGTTCTCACCCGGCGCAAGTGAGTGGAGAGACCTGCTTTCGAACCCGCGCGTTGCCGATGGGCGAAAGGTCTCGATTCTGGACACCGACCATCTCTGGGGAGAAGGTGGTGACTACCTCTGGGTATGGAAGAGCTTCCTCAGAGGACATAATCCCATTTACATGGACCGCATCGCCGCGCTGACGGGAGACACACGTGGCGACATTCCGGGAGCGGAATCTGCGCGCAAGGCGATGGGGCTTACCCGACAGATTGCGGAGCAGACGGACATGGCAGCGATGGTCCCCCGCCCCGAACTCGCCTCCACTGGTTACTGCCTGGCGCACGAGGGCAGAGAGTACGTGGTATTCCTGCCGGAAACGCGCAAGGTGCAGGTCAATCTGTCGGCATCCCGCAAACCTCTCACCATACGGTGGATTCACCCGGTAGAGGGAACCGTGAAACAGGGAAAGACAGTGCAGGGTGGTGCGCGACGCGAACTGGAGTCGCCTTTTGAAGGAGACGCAGTACTCTGGATGCGGACGATTTAGTTTTCCACGATCTCTCGCGCCAGTTCCGCCCACTTCCTGAGTCTTTGCCAGTTGTTCTCTACCGTTTCCACGTCGCAGAGCTTCAGCACGTGCACCGTGCCCTTCGCCGCCTCATGCCGCTGGAACAGTTCCTCGCGCATCTCCTGCTCGGAAAACTCAAACAACACCTTCGTGGGGTGCGAATGCACCTCCAGCACCTGTTGAGCAAGGTCTACCAGCACACTATCCGGCATCGTTCCCTTTCCGCCCTTCGTTCTCCACAGAATATGTGCATAGCGATTCGCCGCGGGGCGGAAGCGCCCCTGTTGCAGGAGGAAAGTTCTTGCGAAATGAAAAATATTCCGATATACTGTTGTTACCAATGGCGAGTCACATTTAATTCCCAGTTTGAAATGTCACATATCCAAACGCTTCGATGGTATCAC